>JANMSG010000736.1:0-7390 GCA_031389065.1 Acidobacteriota bacterium
GAGTAATTTGTCAGCGCGCATTTTCACTGTCTGCTTTGGAATGCCAAACAAGGCTCCTGAATATGCGAGCAATTCGCGCCCCGAAAGATAGTCATAAAAGTAGGGATTTTCGGGTAAATAGCCGATCCGGGTTCGCATATCTGCATCGTCCATTGGTTTGCCCAGAATCGTTGCCTGGCCTTTTGTAGGGTAGATCAAACGCATTAAAATTTTCAGCGTTGTCGTTTTACCGGCACCGTTGGGCCCTAAAAAGCCGAAAATCTCGCCTCTTTTTACTTCAAGCGAGAGATGGTCAAGGGCGCGAACCGTCTTCTTTTTTAAAAAGCCAATTTGATAATCCTTTGTAAGGTTATCAATATGAATGACAACTTCGGATGTATTGCTCATCGGTCTCTTCTATCCAAACATTTTCCAGCGGCGCGAAGAAAGGCATCCCTGAGTTCAGGGTTGTTGATTGCTTCGGCATTTTTGCGTAGCGTTCGTGCATGTTTTTCGGGGGCAACAAATTTCACTTGCTCCATTTGTTGGGAGGTTGTGGTAATCATATCCGGATTGATGACAAATTCAAGAGTTGTGACGGTGGGGACGCCTAACAGGGAATTCAATTTGAAGAGAATTTGCCCACGCATCTTGCGTAGCTGAGTTTGCCAGGTTGAATCAGTTACAGCGACAATAAGCGTTTTTCTCTCCAGTCGTACAGGAGAAGACACTTGCCTGAGTTGCGGACCGACTGCACCAATCCATGCCGCCAGCACGGCGTTTTGGCGAGCTTCTTCCGAATTGCCCGCTTTGCGAAGCAAAACCGGAAGAAGCTTTAGCAAGTCTATCATCATAATAAAATCTATGACTTTTACTACTGCATCGAATGTTTCTCGTCAACGGAATTTCGCAATATCAGGTTTCCCGTGGCTCACTTTCGGCCAGTAGGTCTTGAAGTTAAAATCAGGGCTATTAACAGGATTATGACATTGCACACAGCCTGTAGGCGTCTGCATGAATCCGTAGCCCTTTTGCGGATTTGCAGCATGTTGTTTGCCCGGACCGTGACAGGATTCGCATTGCACATTCGCATATTGAGGGGTTGTTACCAGTGATTGGAAACCGCCTTTTTCAAAACCCACTACGTGACAAGAGACGCACTCGTTATCGAACTGTTGATTCTTTCCTTCAAGCGTTGCCATTGCGTGTGCATGTCCTGTTTTGTCCCAGATGGCTTTTTCTTCAACGTGGCAACCTGCGCAAGTGTCTGCGCCGATAAAGGGCGAATCTTTGGCGCTGAGAATGTTTGTTGATTGAACATTCGATTTCGCGCTCTTGTTTTGCTCATTCGTAAATTCGTCATGCGCGGTTGTGGTAATCTCGAGCGCGGCCGGGTCATCCGGGATAAAGCTATCAAGAGCGATATAGCGATTGATTTGATTTTCAATTGAGCCATCGCCTCTGACGTAAACGCGCATTTCGCCCATATACTTCGTTTGGTTGTAGGCTGTGGTGATCGTTGCGCGATTGAAATGTACAGGCTCGTCCGTTTTGCTATATTGGCTGGCTCCTATGACCGTATCAATTTCAGGATTTTCCGAAGCAAGTTTTTGCAAATCCTCTTGTTGCATATAGGCTAGGGCAACGATGAAATCAACCTTTGGCTTTAATTCGGAGATTACATTTTTGGCTGCCTGGAAAGGGTCATCAATAATGAATCCTGCATGTTTGTATTCTGCCTGATTCGCCATAGTTGGCTTGCCTGCGGTTACACCGAGAATGCCAACCCTGATTTTTTGATTGGGGTTTCCGCGCTTTAAGGTTACATCTCGTATGATGTAGGGTACGGGGGCAAGGCGGCTGTCATCAACGGGTCGCACATTGGCAGAAATCAATCTTTTGATAAAAGGATAATCCTTCAACCTCTGGTCGTAACCGTCCTTCTTTAATAACTCTCCCAGGTAAGGCAGATCGACTGGAGCGATATTAGCGGCATCGTGGCGGAAATCTCCATAGGCCTTTGCTACCCATTTATTTTTCGCTAAGACTTCCACGGGCAGTTGTTCATTGATGAATTTATCATCCGTGAAGAGATTGCCTGCATCTACAAAGAGGGCAGGAACCTCGCCGTTTGATCTGTGTTTGAAAGCTTTGATATAGCTGACGCGCCGCGCCAGTCCACCCATAGGGTGGCTCGGTCAGCCACAAGTTTCGAGACTTCCGTGAATATCAGCTCCATAAAAAATGGCGAAAGCATAACCGTCATCCTCTCCCAAATGCGCTTTAAATTTTGGCTCGTCAATATTGAAGTTGACGCTCTCATCTCCATCGTTATATTCGTTGGACGTATCGGAAGAGCAACCATTGTTTAAGATCGCTAACCCAGCAATGAATACGGCTATGATAAAAATTGAAATTTTGCGACGCAAATTAGGCCTCCAAAATAGAAAGTGATGGTTTTTTGTAAAATACAATAGTAAACATTTTTTGCTCTAAATGATAAACGCGATGGTCATTGTTTCGGTTACCGTCGCTTTTTTATTTTGCCATATCCTTGTGCTATGATTGCAGACTATTATAATCCACACAAAAGGATGCTAAGTTCGAAAATGGATAAAGAATCCAACATTATTTTAGCTTCTGCCTCGCCTCGTCGTCGTGAAATCTTTGAAATGCTTGGCATAAATTTTACCGCTGTTTCAAGCAACGTAGATGAACGCCCTCACGTTGATGAGTCGCCAGCCGATTATATCATACGCATTGCGAGGTCTAAAGTAATAGGCGTGGCGCGTAAATATGACAAGGGGCTGGTTATAGGTGCTGATACGGTGGTTGTTTTAGATAGTAAAATACTTGGTAAGCCAGTTGACGATGAAGATGCGAGACAAATGCTTCTTAGTCTAGCAGGGCGTTGGCATGCTGTTATGACGGGCGTTGCTTTGTATGATACTGCAACGAAGGGTGAGGTTGTTGATTTTGAAAAGACGCTGGTTCGATTTGCGCCAATAACCGAGAGTGAAATCAATTGGTACATCGCTACTGGAGAACATAAAGACAAAGCCGGAGCTTATGGCATTCAAGGTTGCGCAGGCTTGTTTATAGAAGAGATCGCAGGGAATTATCATAATGTAGTTGGACTGCCTATCCCTCTGGTTTACAGATTGGCGAATCGATTGGGATATTCATTCGTTTCTTAAGGAGAAACGAAGAGTAAAAATATGGATAATATAAAAGGGAAGACGGCCATCGTGACGGGTGGAACTCGCGGCATCGGTTTATCAATAGGGGAAGCTTTGCTCGAGCGCGGAGCGAGAGTTTTCATATGCGCTCGCAACCTACCAGAGGTTGAAAAAACGGTTATGAGATTGCGCCAGAAGTTTGGCGAGGTCGTATACGGGACGGTCTGTGACATAGCGATTTATGAGCAAGTGCGCGAAATGTTTGCAATGGCAAAGGTAGAGATGGGCGGAGTGGATTTGCTCATTAATAATGCAGGTATCGGAGGTTTTAACAACTTGGAAGATACAAGCATAGACGATTGGCATCGTATTATCGGGACAAACCTTTCCGGAGTATTTTTTTGTTGCCGGGAGGCTCTACAACAAATGAAAATTCGCGGCGGCGGCTATATCATTAACATAGGAAGTCTGGCGGGGAAACAAGCCTTCGCCGGAGCCGCCGCATATTGTGCGACGAAGTTTGGCTTGGTAGGGTTTTCCGAAGCCTTGATGCAGGAGGTTCGCCACGATCACATTAAAGTGAGTTATGTAATGCCCGGTTCTGTGAATACATCGTTTGGTAGCCACGATGAACAAGACCCTGCTACTACCTGGAAACTATTGCCTGAAGATGTAGCGCAAGTCGTGATTAGTTTGTTGGAAATGGATCCCCGAGCTTTGCCTAGTCGAGTTGAATTGCGACCCTCAGAACCACGAAAATGAAGAGGCAAGAGGCAAAAATCGAAATGGGAAAGTAAATTGCCTGGGCTCTCTTGAAATTTCAATCGGTGTAAAAAGTAGCTTCGTTGACACGGGGAATCACTGGTTGTTAGACTCTGATTAAATTTATTATCATTTAGGGAATCATTATATGGCTACAAGCGAAACTGAAGTAAAAACCGAATCGCCGTCTTTGTCGGCACCTGCGGTGGTCAAGGTTCGAGCGAATAAGCAAAGCGAATCAATCATAGATAAAGTCCTGAAGGTCTTAAGCTCCGTCCGCTTTGGCCTGATCATGCTATCATTGCTTTTGCTTTGCAGCATGCTAGGAATGCTCATCATGCAGGTCGAAGTAGAAGGGTTTCTAGAATACTTCGCGAAGCTAACCCCTGCGCAAAAGTTGATTTATACAAAACTGGATTTAAATAATATCTATCATTCCTGGTATTTCACTGGGTTGCTTGCCATCACAGCATTAAATATCATTTTAGCTTCGATTGATAGATTTCCAACGGCTTGGCAATACATTATCAACCCTAAATTGAAAGCATCGCCAAATTTCATAAACGCTCAAACCTTTACTCTTGAAGCGAATAAGCAGGAACGCGCTGAAGTACTTGCTGCACAAATCGCCTCAAATTGGCAAAATCATAGGACAATCAAATCGGCAACCAATGGTGCAAGACTAACGGTTGGACTCGGATCGGTGCTCTTTTTTTCATCTATATACCTCTTGTTTGAGCACACGGTGATATTTTGGTTGGTCTCGGCTTTACTCATTGCCTCAGTCATCTTTTTTATTTTCTATGCACTGCGATTTGATATTTCAATTTCGGAAGATAATGGAAGAAGAACGGTATTTGGACAGTTGAATGCCTGGAACAGACTAGGAGCCTATTCTGTTCATGTAGCCTTGCTGACGATCTTCGTCGGCGGAATGTTAACCGCAAAGTTCGATGTGGGTGGCAGCATGGAAATCATACCAGGTGAAGCTTCCGATTCGTTTGTTACCTTAAGGAATACTTTAGAGGGTCCTGTAACAGGTCCTGCAAAACTGCCCTTCATCATTGAATGCACTGATCTGCAACAGAAATTAATTAGACCAGAGGGCGGACTTGAAGCCACCAATACGATTGATTGGCTGAGCTATGTGCGAATTAAAGATGGGAACTTCACTCAAGATGCGGTAGTGCATTTGAATAACCCTTATGACTATAAAGGCTATAGGCTTTTTCAATCGAAATTCACGGCTTATGGTTTTGCGCGTTCGATTAAGATTCGCTTAGAACCAGTCGGTGGCGGACAGCCAATAGATGTTCCGCCTATACCCAGAAATGGCTCGGTTGAAGTTGGAGGGATAGGCCGCATTACCTATAAAACTTTCTTCCCTGATTTTGAGATTACAGATTCGGGGCCCAGTTCTGCATCGGAGCATTACAACAAACCCGCGGCGCAATTGGAGATCGTCAGCCCTGATGGAACCAAACGCGGTGCCTTTGCGTTCAGTGGTCAACTCGCGGAGCAATACTTTTCGAATATTGATGCAAAGAGCAGTGCCGAAAATATGCTTTTGGTAAATGGCAGTAAGGTTTTGCTGGTAGATTTTGAAAAGGCTGCGATGGGGCATACTCTGGCTGTGCAATATGACCCTGGTCGCACTCCTGTTTATATCGGTTTTTTATTATTGATCGCGTCATTATGCGGGGTGTTTTTCTTCTCGCATCAAAGGATTTGGGCAGTCATTGAACCTGCTGAGATAGGCTCGAAGGTCTATATTGGTGGTAACACAAATCGCAATCGCCCTGCCTTTGAGGGACGTTTTAATTCACTGGTTGAATCAGTGACCGGAGGTGGCAAGAATGAGTAGCATTGTTGAACAAAAAAACTTAGGTGGGTTCGTTCAATTAGAGCCGAACCTGAAAGAAAAAATATTCGGGTTAATGCCTGTGATTTTACCTATAGCTGCGGCCCTGGTGCTGATTTATGCAAGATACAAATGGGGCACAAACGGGTTTCTCAAAGAAGGAGCGCTGACTATGCTTGCGCTCATTTGTTACGTCACAGCTGCTGTTGTGATGGTGACAAATCTATTTGTGAAAGAGAACATTTTGGGCAGGCTCGGATTAATTACGGTTGGTCTAGGATATTGTTTTAACCTCTCAGGATGGATGATTCGTTGGCTAGAGGCAGGTGATAAAGAAGGCTGGAAAGATGGCATCAACGGTATATGGCGATATTATCCGCTGGATACGCTATACGCTTTAACCTTAGGCTTTTGCTGTGGCGCGGCTTTAGCTACCTTGATCATTGTTCGCAAGCCGAAATATGCCTTTCTTGGTGCGCTTTCGATGCCTATCATATCTGTGATTCTTACGATTGCAATTCTTTTCGGAAACGAAATTGTTACGCTCATGCCTATTCTCGATAGCTATTGGCGACCGATACACGTTTCGATTGCGACGGTAGGTTATGGAGTATGTCTGGTGAGTTTTGGACTGGCGTTTGCTTATTTATTGAAAGATGGAGTGCGGTCCGAGGCAATAGCAATCGCAGTACTTTTATACGGTTTACTGATCTACTTCACAATTGGAAAATATGCCGTGCCTTTTCATGCTGAATATGGTCCGACACTCTCCTTCATGGGCTCCACTCTTCCGGTTCGCGGAGTATTACCTGTCGTAGGACCTTTGATGGCAGCAACATTGATTGCGCTTATTGTGGCATTGGGATTGTTTGCTTTCGAATGGCACAAGCCTGATGAAAAAATGAAGAAGCTGGCTTGGAATGTTTTTAGATTTTCAGTGGTTATCCAAGCCCTGGTTGTTGTGATGCTTTTTGTCCAGGTTAAGGGCGGCAGTGATTTAGCCTCCAGTATTCCGCAAAGAGACTATCCAATGCTCGGCGAGTGGCTCAGTGAGCAGATGAAGCGAGCGGGGGAAGTACCACCAGCGATGTCTCAAGCTGATTTGGCTAGAGTATGGATAAATGAGAAGTCCCTGAATTTCAGTTTCAGCATCCGATCGAACCCTGTTGAAGTAGGTGCATTGATAAGTTTATTCGTCTGTTTGCTGCTTGTGGCGCTCTTTGCTTGGAAACGAGATGATGTGGTGAGTTCCATGCCGTCTTTACAAGCGATTGATTCTCTACTCTATAAATCTGTAGGTATTGCTTTTCCATTATTGGTAATGCTTCTTATCACAGGTGCTGTGTGGGCTAATGAGTCCTGGGGCAGATATTGGGGATGGGATTCGAAAGAGACAGGTGCATTAGTGGCGACGATGGCGTATGCAGGTTTTTTGCATACACGAATAGCCCATGGGTGGCGTGGCAGAAGAAGCGCATACTTTGCCTTATTAGGCTTCGCATTAGTAATATTCACTTGGTTGGGTGTGAGTTTCTTGCTTCCTGGTTTACATTCCTATGCTCAAGTTTAAGGTGAGAGCAATTATCTGTTTTCGTAAAAGGGAAAGGCG
>JANMSG010000471.1:0-4720 GCA_031389065.1 Acidobacteriota bacterium
CTTCTAGTGATGAAGCCATCCCCATTTTATCGGTTAAGAGCAGTAAACTTTCTGGGAGGACTGTTTTGAGATCTACATACATCAGGCGGTCGAGAGGAGTTGGCGCCTGCACATGGTTAAACATATCAACCATTTCACGAGCAGGATCGTCCGTTGCTTGCCGCTGGGCAAGCAACATCCGCACTTCGCTGGCCGGTAGCACCGTAACGAGGTCGAGGTATTGCTCTCCCAGCGGCAGATGTAACGAGCGTCCCCACGTCTTTGCGTAGCGACTCAAGTTTCCCCACATCGTTCCACGATCAGCTCGTAACCGTCCCAGGTTCTGTCCCACAACCTTGCGCCAACGATAGGGAATCCACGACACCGCTTTGTGCAAACCAGGCGCAAGGTAGCGGCGATACCCGCCAAACAACTCATCTCCACCAACACCAGAGAGGACAACCTTCACATCACGATGAGCGAGCTGGGAGATGAGATAGGTCACGAGGAACGACGTGTCAGTCAGGGGTTCATCAAGCTGCTTCACAAGTGAGGGCATCAACTCAGCTACGCGCGGGCGGACAATGAGAGTTTCATGTTGAGTGCCGAGTTGTTTCGCAACGGCTTCAGCGTATGGTGTCTCATTGTGGTACGCATGCTGTTGTTCAAATCCGACACTGTATGTCCGTACTCCATTGTCCGCAGCCTGTCGCATGAGTGCGGTAATAGCGCTTGAGTCCACACCACCGCTCAGGAACGTTCCAATGGGAACGTCACTGACCATCTGATCAGTCACGGTTTCCCGCAGCAATGCACGGAGCTGCTCACAACATTCGTCAAAGCTAGGAGACTTGCTGGTCTCTGTAAATTCAAGATCCCAGTACTGTTCAACTCGAGCGTGACCATTTTCTTCAATCAATCTCCATCCAGGCGGCAGTTTACAAATGCCCTGAAACAAGGTGCGCGGCGGAAAGACAAATCCAAGGCGAAAGAAAAGTGCCGCGGCGTCGAGGTCTAATCGGCGAGTTATTTCAGGAAGCGTCAATAACGCTTTGATCTCTGAAGCAAAGGCAATCCCCGCTTTTTGCTGCGTGTAATATAAGGGTTTTACTCCGATACGGTCTCGTGCCAGGAAAAGACGGCGTGCTGGCGCATCCCAGAGGGCGAAAGCGAATATCCCGTTGAAGCGACGTACGCAATCCACGCCGTATTCTTCGTATGCGTGGACAATAACTTCCGTATCCGTCTTGGTGCGAAATTGGTGCCCTTGTTGTTGGAGGTCATACCGCAGTGTCTTATAGTTATAAATCTCACCGTTGAAGACTACAGTAATATCACCAGTTTCGTTCTGGAGAGGTTGATGGCCACCTTCTACATCAATAATACTCAGACGGCGCATGCCAAGCCCGACTTCTCCATCCACGAAAATGCCCGCATCGTCAGGCCCCCGATGAAAGATAGCCTGACACATCGCCGATAATCGCTCCTTAAGAGGTGACGCTACGTTCTGGTGCCAATGGCTCAACCCGACGATTCCGCACATTAATCGCTTTTCCCTAGTGTTCGTTAATTGGTGATATATTTCCGCAGGTACGGTCCGACTATTTTGGTGACAGATACTGGCAACCGCCGCCAGAGTTCAGCAGCCATTTGCAGCTTCGGATTATCGACATGCGAGGTCTGACGTCGCTGTGCGTTTTCTCCGTTCCTATCTAAGATTTGCCAGTACAATTGTACCGGTTCTGCACCCCACTGCCGTTTGAAGTTGTAAGTACCAGAGTCAATCGAAGAACGGCCAAAATCGAACGTCGTACATCCGCGAGCGAAAGCATATTGCATCGCTTCCCAATACGCCAGATTGTTCGGACACTTCGCTAGAAACTGACGTAGCGAGGACGCCCACGGCACCGTAACCGTCTTTTTGAAAAAGAGGCATACGAGTCCGCCTATCGGTTCCTGACCATCCCGCACTAACACAATCCTGGCTTGTTCACCGAACTCCGCCAACATCGCAGCAAAGAACGTTTTGCTATGGACGGGCGAACCCAAATCTCTCATATTGACAGCAAAAACCGAATAGAACTCCTCTAGGAGGTCGCTTCCGCCAATGGACACGCGGAGCCCAGCCTTCTCGGCTTTGCGCACCTGATTTCGGACTTTTGCCGGAAATGACTGCCAAACTTTCTCAATCCCGGGGGAAAGATCAAGCTGCATTCCTACCTTATCTAAACGCCCCCCCCCTTCGTGTGTCGTGGGTCGACACTGTCGAAGCTCAACGAAATCCGCTCCATACCTGGGGAGCAACTGCAGCGCCCGCTCAACGAGTTGCTCGGCCGTGGCGTCATCATCAGCGCATACACCACCATAATCGAGGAAAGGCATTGATGTCAGTGATCTCCCAAACAGCCGGCTTTTTACCAGCACCAATGGCAACACTCCCCGCGCTTGGGAGCCGACCCGCGCCATTAAATATAACGGCTGGTGTCCGTACGCGTGCTTAATGACAGACTGCCAGAGGAAATGGTGGCAGACTGTCGCCGTGGGCATGCTTTCTAAGTAAGCATCCCACATCTTTTCTTTCTCAGGATCGCAAAGAACGATATCCATGTTCGTCCCCACATTCCTGCAAGATGTCTTGTGTTGGTTTTTGCAGTATCTTTCTCCCCTTTTCCAGGACTAAGAATTTAGAGTGGTTTCTGGTGTGGTGATCTGTTGGAAAAGTTTTTCATATCGGTCAACGATGACTCGGAAGTTATATCGATTCTCTACCAACGCAGGGCCATTTTTCCCTATCGTGGATCCGAGTTCTGGATCTCTTATTAAGTGGGTTATGCTTTCAGCTAGAGCGCTAGGATTATCGGGAGGAACCAAAATGCCATTAAAACCGTCAGTTATGAATTCTGGAATACCACCGACTTTTGTTGCAATAATAGCTTTGCCGAATACCATTGCTTCAAGTAGCACTATTCCAAAAGGTTCTGAACGGGATGGCAACACAAAAAATTCACAATTTTGATAAAGTTTAATAATTTCCTGTCTCTGCAACTCACCAGTGAAGACGACTGAGTCCTGTATTCCTAATCGTAGAGCGAGCTGTTTAAGCGCCATCTCTTCAGGCCCATTACCGACAATAACGAAATGATAACCAGCTACCTCGTTTCCAAGTTTTTTTATTGCATACAGCAAGATATTCAATCCTTTACGTTCATGAAGCTTAGCTACTGTAAGGATGTAAGGACGCACAGGCAAAACGAGGGGCTCTGTCTTGTTCCCAGACAAGCATCGCCACCGTTCCAGCTCAATACCGTAAGGTATATAGGATCTGTTGTCGTTTAGCTGTCCTATCACAGTCTCGGCCTGTGACATCAAACTTGAGGAGTGCGCAAGCAGCCAGTCAGCTCGTCTGACAATTTGTCTAACAAGCCATTGCTCGTGCTTAGGAGTCAGTTGCAGAGACAGCACGTCGCTCCCATGTATCCCAACAATTATCTTCATTTTTACTAATAGCTTAAGGAGATAGAAGTAAAACATGTAAGGCATTGGGTATTCGAGCAAAACAAGGTCTACGTTATTCTTCTTAAGAAAGCGTCGCAATTTAAATAGAGTTGGGATGAAGTATACTAAAAATGCGAAGAGACTCTTGACTGGCGCCTCAGCTATCCAAAGCGACCTAAAATAAAAATCATATGTAAGAGCATTCGTTGGCGTTACACATGGTGTAATTGAGTGGGAGGATCCTGGAACGATAACATAGAGTTGGTGTCCTCTCTCTCGCAAAAGCCTCTGAAGAGAATCAGTAAAGGTCACAACTCCACCAGTTTGAGGAGGGAAATAAGGTGTGACCATAAGAATATTCATTATTTTTCTATCACTCCAAGGCGTGGAATCGCGAACCTAGTGAATTCATCACAGCTTTGCGATTCATTCCATAACGCAAAATGGCGGTAGCGAAGTATGAACCGGAGGGGTCGTACAACCAATTCATAGTTGGGCGGCAAATCGGTCGCATCTAGCATTGCGGAGATATTTGTTCGAGACAGTGAAGATTGGCGTAATTCTCTCCCAAAAGCTGTGAGGAGAAGACTTCAAGATGCTCTGACGTCACTTTTGGAGGAATCACATTAACTCGAGTTTTACCAATTTGGATTGGTTAAGTTGTTGATTCTACGTGCAACTGAAATTTTAGGCGGGTTTATTCTCTTCGTGGAACTCACTAAACCAGCCCGAAATTCGATACTCACACAACATATTGGGTATCGAACGCTGAGCAACATCAACCTATATGTACTCCAATTGGTAAAACTCGAAATTAAGGAGTGTCCGTCTAATTTTTTCAGCGTTGACTGCACTACCTCCGTGATCCTCAAACAGAAAAGATAAAGGTAACGAACCTGTTCCCCAAAAGACTTTGGTGAACCCTCCTCTAAGATTCTATACGTAGCCATCTCGCAATCCCCGGCATCCGCCTCCACCAGCTCAGCCGCCCTTGAATCTTCTTTTCGAGCCATCCGGGCAAGAAAAGCCCAAAAGAGAATGATTTAGTCATATTCAACATTCGAAGCAATAGTTTCAATCGCAAACCATACGGTAACAACTGGGCAGAGAAATCAATGAGTGCACCTAATCCAACAGAGTGTCTGGAGTAAAGGCGGTTCACTAAAACATCTAGGTTACTAATAACCTTTTGGTCCACCACTACCACCTCCTCCAGCAGCTGTGTCGTCATTGGGTGGTTTCTAGC
>JANMSG010000485.1:0-5895 GCA_031389065.1 Acidobacteriota bacterium
GTAAGCCCCTTCATTGTCCAGGATCTTCAAATACTTTTTGGGAGCTTTACCACCATTAATAAAAGTGATTGCATTAAACAAAGCACGTAAAACTTCGGGTTGGTGATATACACTATCCTTCGGTAGCTTCTTACCGGTAACAGGGTCAACTCCATTGGCAAGAGCTTCTAAAATTTTTATGGTTTGCGTCACGCGAAAGCTTCCTATGTCGCGCAGTATCAGCTTCGTCGTATCGCTATGTCCGTCTCGGACTTCTTCAATGGTTGCGAAGGTTCGACCGTCGGGGCTGAACGCCGCGCTGTCAAAATGGTTTGTGCTGTTGAGGTCCCCCTTGATGGCTTGAAGCTGTTGTCCAGTCTCGGTGTTCCAGAGGGCGACAGCTTGTTGCGTTTGGTTGAGAGTGGCGAGGAAGCGTGCGTCCGGACTCAATATCGCATAATCAAAGCCCTGTCCGTTATTAAAATTCCAACTGCGAAGCTGACGCCCTGTGCGCGCGTCCCAATGTTTGACTGCGCCCGAGCCGACGGAAACCAGCGTCGAGCTATCGGTGCTGAAACAGAAGGCGGAATATTGGGCAAAGGTCATCGCAGTGCTTTCGCCTAAATTCAGTGTGAACAATTCGCGCCCCGTCGCAATTTCCCAGAGCTTGATAGCGCCGCCATAGATGCTCATCGAAGCCAGCAATTGTCCATCCGGGCTGTAGGTGATGATAGCTGCCGGAGTCGTGATGCCGGTTTGTAATACAAGTTCAGGTTTACCGGCGCGCGCACCAGTTTGACTGGCGCTTGCTGATTGCTGATTGGCAGGGACAAGAATTCTTTCTTGCGATTGTTGTGCGAAAATCAACGATGGCGCAATGAGCGAAAGCAGCAAGGCGAGGCTTATCTTTCGCATCACACGAATGTGATTGAATGAACGAATGGAAATAGTTTGACCGAAGTTGTGTTGAGAATGCTTCATACTGAGATTTCCTCCCTTGTGCAGGATTGCTGTGCCGCGCGAATGAAAACAGCCATTATGAAAATAGCCATCATGGTGTTAACGCGATAAAAAAGCGCCAAACGAATCAAATAATTTTCGCAAATCGAAAATTTATTTCTGATAGCTGTTAAGACGCCTCCAGAATACCTGCGCTTTCAAGCGGCAACGTGAGAACAGCGAAGTGAGGAAACGGGCAATCATTCTCTGTGGTTTATTCTTGTTGACGGGTCAATCGCTTGTGTCTGCTTCAGTGATGCTCCAGATTTATCAGCTTAACGAGCAAGTCGCCTTTACCCTTTATGGTGGTCTGTTTCTTCACCTCGTCCTTGTCAATATCGGGCTTGGCTGCGGAATTTTTCGATAAAAAATCGCGCAATGAACTGACTTGCGCCGCGTCTTTGATTTCGCCTTTGTCTTGGGCATTCGCCCATTTTTTCAAAGCTTCTAAATCCGCTACGGCATTGGCAGACCAGATCAGCCAGAGTTTTTCGGTTCCTTCTTCTGCATCAAAGATGAAGCCGTCGCCGCGTTCAGGGATTTGCACAGTCTGGTTGGCACTCAGTTGCGTTGAGCCGTTGTTGCTTGTTGAAGAAGGAAACAGGACATTGAAAATTGATTTTCCGCCAGCGAGTTCCGGCGATTCGTTGAGGATATAAAGGAAGCCTGCTTGCGGACTTGCAAAGGTGAATCGCACTCTGTCGCCTGCGGAAAAACTCATTTCGCCCGGCAGTTGAAAGGGTTTCTTGCCCGGATAACGCTTAGGGTCTTGCTGCACGGTGACCGAATAGGTCAGCAGACGCTCAGGCTCTGCGGTTGGGTTACCTGGTGCAATCGTTGCGGTTGTCGAAGTCTTTGTTGCGTCAGATCCTGAAAGGATTTTTGTTCCGAACACGATTCCTGCAATGAGCGCGGCGACGATGAAAAGCGCGAGAATGATCCAGAGTTTGCTGCTTCGAGTCGTGCGCTGATCACTCATCGCTACGCTTGCCGTTTGATGGAAGGTCGGCTGCGTTGAAACTTGTGCTGTAGGTTGTGGCGCGATGTTTTCAGTCGCTGCCGCGTTCAATTGAAGCGTAGGCTGCGAAAGTAATGTTTCCTGTGTATCAATAGGCATTGCTTGCAAATTGCCTGAAGAAAATAAGGTGACACCGCCCATCAGTGCGCTGGCAAGCGCATCGCCGAAAGCGCGCGCATCTTGCGGGCGATTCTTTGGGTCAAACGAAAGCGCCTTCAAGATTAACTCCTGCGCCGTGTCTAGAAGGCTCGGACGCAAGCGTTTTGGCGCGATGACGTCTTCACTCTGCTGCATTCTGATTAACTGTTGCACGGCAGCTATTGGATTTGTCGCATCGGGATTGGAGGGGCGTCTTCCGGTGACCAACTCGTAAGCCAGGACGCCTAGCGAATAGATGTCTGTGGCTGCCGATATGGGTTCTGCCAGCAACTGTTCGGGGGCGATGTAACTGAGCGAGCCTGCGACCATACCGATTTCGGTGGTCGCACCGGTCTGAGAGTTCTTCACCTTGGCAATGCCGAAATCAATCAGCTTGATCTGTTCATCGCCATTGCTGAGAGCCTGTAGCATGATGTTTTCAGGTTTCAGGTCGCGGTGGAAAATGCCCTCTCTGTGCGCTACATTGAGAGCCTGACCAATTTGCCTTATGAGTTGCGCCACGTATTCAAAGTCCATACCATCGGCATTCATCACAGAGCGCAGAGAGTTGCCCTTGACATATTCCATGACGAAAAACGGCTTGCCATCTTCCGCCTGATCGCGGTCTATGACTCTGACAATGCCCGGATGATTGAGGCGCGAGAGAGCCTCCGCCTCTTGAAAGAATTTCTTCTGTAACCAGATATTCTCCTTGGTATCTTCAAGCAGGAATTTAATCACGACGGGCATTGAATGGAGCCGTTCATCAAGAGCCAGATAGACGACACCGATGCCACCGCGCCCCAATTCTTTCTCAATCAAATATCGCCCTTTGAGCAGGATGCCTGGGCGCAACTCTATCTTTTCAGTAGTCGAGCCATCAGTGATGAACGACCCGAAACTCTGCGTGGCATCTTTTGGATCACTATTCATGCGCGAACCTTGAAAGAAGTGTGTTCGGGGGCGAAGCCAGTGGCATTCTAACATCAAGCTGAGAAGTAAGTAAAAGGCAGGATTTACAGAGAAGCACCGATGGGTGTAAGTAAAAGCGGGACATAGTCATAATAAATCTTCTTTCCATCGACGAGTCAAGTTTAAGGAGCCCTTGATGCAAGACGCACACGGATTTGAGAACCGCCGCACACAGAATTTGCTGGAGCGACTCGAAAACCATCCGCAACTCAAAGATCGCATTGAAGCGATGTTGGATGTTGTCGAAATCGCCGCTGGCGATGTGAGCAAAGCCGACGAAGCCGAACAACGAGTGATTGAAATCTTCGCCAACTCGGTCAAGAGGCGATGCAAGCCTGGGCCAATCGCAAGCAAGGCAAACTGCAAGCCGATGCCGACTCGCGCGCTGATTTATCTCGCAAGGATAAAAAAGAGTTGAGACGGCAGCGGGCCAAGGAAAGCGAGCCGACGAAGCAAGAGCCGATCTTGGCGTGTGACAGATACCTGAGCAATCGGCTGAAGTATCTTGATTATGAAGAGGCGATCAAAGCGGGACTGCCAATCGGTTCAGGAGAGGTTGAAAGTGGACATCGGAGTGTGATTCAAAAGCGCTTAAAGATCAGTGGGGCGTGGTGGAAGATGGACAACGCTGAGAAGATGCTGGCTTTGAGAGTGGTGAGAGCAAACGGGGGATGGCAATCATATTGGGACAATCGGCGTCAAGCCGCTGCCTGATTTCGAGTCTTACTTTTAATTACACCCCGCTACAAAGACCTGAAGCGCAGTTTCAAGACGGCTTTGAAGCAGGCGGAGGTCACCGGGCTAACTTTTCACGATCTCAGACACACTTTCGCTCAAGAGCAGGGGATGATCCGGAGGTGGCGTTAGCAGCCTTGCAGCAGACTCTTGGTCACAAAGATATCAGGACGACGATGAATTATACCCATCCGTCCAGGTCTGCGATGATGAGAGTTGTGGAGGCTCAAGAGACGGAAACTGGGGACTCCGGTCACACAGAGGTCACACAACAAAAAAGGGAAGCTTCGTAGCTTCCCCTAAGTTATTGATTTTTAAGTGCGTCCGGCACGACTCGAACGTGCGACCTTTTGCTTCGTAGGCTCGACATGAAAGCCGGATAGATAACTCTTTCTTTTCAATACTTACAGTCCAAAGACCAGTTAACAATTAACGAAGCTTAAGGTCTTTACGAGGTACAATTTTACCCCTATTCATGAACCCAAAGCAATGACTTCAATAAGAAATCATGCAACAAAACTTGGGTATCTTGGCTTCTCGTGTGTTAAGCAAAACCACCTTTCCGTATCATCTAGGTGCTTGCGAACTAACTCTTTATTTTTGTCCCAGCAATGAGTACAGAAAGGTCCTTCCTTAGTATTTTCTTTCTGAATCCAATATCCATTATTCTCAAATGTAAGAGAGTCTTTAACCTTTAGTTGTTCTTGAAGTGCTCTGTTTTGATTTTTGAGACTGATATTTTCTTCTACAAGTTTTATCGCCTCAGATTGTAGGTCTAGTATCTGTTTATAGAGTTCGATGTTGTCAATCTTTTGAACAAGCTGTACAGCATCTTTAGCGGTATCCAGTATCCCCATAGGAGCCTCCTTTCGTTAGCGAATATAGCATAAGTTATCCCCAGCAGGGTATGGACAGATTTTGTGGGTATGCCATACTGAAGGTACTATTAACCAGGACACACGAAACCCCTTGTCCGTCCTGGTCGAGGGGTTCTGTGTTTCTTAAACAGGGTAGCGACCAACGCTGAAATATGTTCGACACAAAAAACTATGATTCTGAATGTCAGTGCCCGAAGGTTTTCTGTCATCACTATTATCCTGAACACCCATTTGAGGTTGAAAGGGTAACGGCAAGCCAGCACGTTCTTTATAACAGTGCTTATAACAAAGGATACTATGAAGGACGTAAAGATTTATGGAATGAATTTGAACGAGAAAGAAAATTGCTACGAAGCGCGACTGACCAGGAGAAGTTTGCCAAACTCCTACAAGAAGCTATGGGTCCTTTAGAAGATTTGCTGAAGGATATAAAATAAGGAAAATGTCTATGATCCACGAATTAGCCAAACAGCTTAGAGACGCTGGATTCCCTAATGCCAAATTTGAGGGAAGTTGGACTCCAACCCTCTCCGAGCTTATAGAAGCGTGTGGGGAGGATAAGTTCCTCGCCCTAGAACTGACCTGTCCTAGTAAAGGTCTATGGCACGCCAGCACGAAGACGCACGAGTGCGATTGTAGACGCTGCAAAAGGATGCTAGCGGAAAATCCTGAATACCTAGCTGTTAATTGGGAAATCGCTGATGGTAAAACCCCTGAAGAAGCCGTTGCTAAGCTTTGGCTTGCTATTAACAAAAAGTAAGTTGCCTAGGCAAAACGTCTTTTGCCTAGGCAAAAGGTCAAACTAACAAGGCAAAAGGTCGCCAGCATCAGCGACCTTTTATCTTAACTAATATGGTTGGTGGTTTTAAGTGCGTCCGGCACGACTCGAACGTGCGACCTTTTGCTTCGTAGGCACAAACAAGCCTTTTAGCTGAGTTTTGTTGAGTTCGCTAGACTGCTATAAACATTGCTCTAGTTAAACTTAGCGGACTCAGCTATTGTTTTGTGTGTTGTTGACTTTTACCCTGTTTTGCTGAGTTGGCACACAAGCGGCACACAAAATTGGGGGCTTCAAGATTTCAAATTTCCGATGTCATACGTGATTCGTTGGACCATCTCGGTCGCATCATTGGTCGCCTCGGTTAAGCGAGCCAGGCTGAGGATCGCTACCCCGCC
>JANMSG010000492.1:0-3312 GCA_031389065.1 Acidobacteriota bacterium
TTCAATTTGTCAAGGAGCCAGGCTTACAAAACGACTTTGCAATAGCCCTAACCTATTCTGGATTGTTGCGATAAAATCGGCTATTCTTCACAAGCTTGCTTATGTAGCCCTTCGACCTAATCTTAGTAAATTCCGCGCAATCCCTAATCTCCGAAAGTCAGATTTTGCGCGGCTGGAGTGAGAATGAGTTATATTGAGAAATTGCCCGGACAAAGAGTAGTCGTTACCGGCGGCGCGGGTTTTGTCGGTTCAAATATTGTGCGCAGGCTCTTGAAAGAAGGAGCTACGGTTGTCGTACTTGATGATTTCTACACGGGCGACGAAAACAATCTCCCGACAGGAGATGCAAACCTTGAAGTCATCAGAGGAAGCGTCACCGACTACGAACTGACGCGCGATGTGATAAACGGTGCCAACGTAGTCATTCACGAAGCGGCGCGCAACATCATCGTTTCAACGCGCAATCCTCGCGAAGATTATGAAGTGAACATTGGTGGCACTCTCAACGTCTTGCTGGCGGTGCGCGAGTGCAAAGTGAGCCGCATGGTCTATGCCTCTTCGGCTTCTGTTTATGGTAACCCCCGGTACCTGCCTATCAATGAAGACGACGCGACCAATATGCTCAGTCCTTACGCCGTGTCGAAGTTCGCCGGGGAAAATTATTGCAAAGCGTTTTATGAAAGCTACGGACTTTCGACATCGAGTGTGCGTTATTCAAATGTCTATGGCGTGGCGCAAAGACCGGATAATCCATACTGCGGTGTGATCGCGAAATTCTTCGAGATGGCGATGGCAGGTAAAGCGCCTCGCATACATGGCGATGGTGAGCAGACGCGCGATTTTACATACATTGATGACGTCGTTGATGCAACTTTACTGGCAGGCTTTTCTCCGAAAGCGGAAGGTCAAGTTTATAATGTCGGTACAGGACGCGAAACTTCTGTCAATCAGTTGGTGCGAATGATTATTCAAATCACTGGCGCAGAGGTAGAACCTGAATACATAGACCGGCGCGACATAGACAATATACGCCGCCGCGTTGTGAACATTGAAAAGATTCGTCGCGAATTGCGCTGGTCGCCTTCTGTGACGATAGAAAAAGGATTACGGAACACCTATCAATGGTTGAAAGAAAATCTAAAATGACCCCACCATTTCATGCACAACCTGAAATTGGTTCAGTCACGACAAGCGAGAAGTCGCCGCCGCGTGTCTTGTGCGTGGCACCCGCCTGGAATGAAGGCGAACGCATCAAGCGGGTTGTCGAAGCGGTTCCACGAGACTGCGTGGAGACCACCGTCGTGGTTGACGACGGATCTTCAGATAGCACATGTAGTTATGCCGAAGCGGCTGGCGCAATTGTATTAGGCGACGGCAAAAATCATGGCGTCGGCGCGGCGATTCGCAGAGGCATTGATTACGCGATCGCCAACGGCTACGACATCGTGGTCATCGTCTCAGGCGGCGGCAAGACGCCGCCCGAACAGATCCCACGCCTGCTTGCACCATTACTTGCAGGCGAAGCCGAACTGGCGCAAGGGTCGCGCTACAAAGAAGGCGGCGAATTTCTGCGCATGCCTTTGCGGCGCCGGATTGGAACGCGAGGTTATACATTTCTCTTTTCGCTTTTCTGCGGTCATCGCGTGACCGATGCATCAAGCGGTTTTCGCGCCATCAAACTTTCCTTGTTTGAAGATAAACGCATCAACCTCTGGCAAGAATGGCTGGATCGTTACGAACTTGAACCTTACCTGTTATTCAAAGCTCTGCGACTTCGACATAAGGTTGTCGAAGTCCCCGTCACGATCGAATACCCACCCGAAACCGACGGCATAGCCTACACGAAGATGCGCGCGCTGGTTGACTGGTGGAAAATATTTCGACCCATCTTTTTCTTAGGACTCGGGATAAAGAAATAAATCTAAGAAGTCTGGAGTCTAGAGTCTGGAGTCCGCAATTTTACTGCTCCGAAGAAACGGGTTTTGTTTTCATATCAGTTTTTTGAGTTCCAACCTGCTGACTCTAGACACCGGACTCCAGACTCTGGACTTTTATCTATGCGTAAAAGCTTCAATGTAAAACTGAGAAATCATAATCTCAAGCTTGGCGAACGCACTTTCGTAGTTGGCGTTATCAACGTTACTCCCGATTCATTTTCAGATGGCGGGCAAAATTTCGACACCTCTAACGCAATCGCTCGCGCCATCGAAATGGAAGCAGAAGGCGCCGACATTATCGAAATCGGCGGCGAATCCACCAGACCCGGCGCAACACCTGTCCCTGTCACAGAAGAGTTAGCCCGCGTCTTGCCTCTACTTGAAGCTTTACAAAGTCGTGTGAGCCTGCCTATCTCCGTTGATACCTACAAAAACGAAGTGGCGCGCCAAGCCTTGAATTACGGTGCAAGTATCATCAATGACATTAGCGCCTTACGTTTTGATGAAGCGATTGCCAACACCATAGCCGAAACCGGTGCAGGCTTAATTCTCATGCATATGCGCGGCAAGCCTGCGACAATGCAGCAGATGGAACCGAGCGAAGATATCTTTGCCCAGATTAGTAGCGATATGAAAAGCGCTCTGGAAAAGGCTGCAAAAAATGGCGTCAAACGCGAGCAGATAATCTTTGACCCAGGCATAGGATTTGGCAAAACCCTGGAGCAGAATCTGGCGATTCTCAATCACCTTGAAAGATTTGAGAAGTTGGATTTACCCATCATGATCGGCGCGTCGCGCAAAAGCTTCATCGGGCGAATTACCGGGCGCGCGGCACCTGAAAGAATCTTCGGAACCGCTGCCTCTGTGGCGGCAGCCATCTTAAGAGGAGCACATTTGGTTCGCGTTCACGATGTCAAAGAGATGGTCGAAGTGGCTCGCCTAACCGACGCCATCGCCAATACCGAGTGAGCGCTCGCCCGTTTACCCTTCTTTAGCATCTCTGATTCCACTCCAACATTCTTTCCATCATCAACAACGATGGCAATACTCAATTGAGTGAAGCCCTCGAGCTTCGGTCTCTGACCACTTCTCAATAAAGCGGTCACATGCAAATGAAACCCGTTATCGTCAACACAGAAAATTTTCTAAAAAAAAGGGTCGGCTACACCAGGCAACCGACCCTTTCAGGTTATTGGTCAATACCTACGACCTATTTGGTAGAACCCATTGGGCCACCACCGCCGCCGAGGCAAGAGCAATCGTTATCTCTTACATCATTGTCGCTGATGGTACATCTGGTCGTACCTGTAGGAATTTGAATAGCGCCTTCCCCTCTGAAGGTCGTAAAGTCAACCTTGCCAGTGACTCGGCGATC
>JANMSG010000507.1:0-14764 GCA_031389065.1 Acidobacteriota bacterium
TCGTTTTGAATTTCAACGAGGGCGACCACACAGGGTCGCCCCTACTTTGCTTTACCCTGTGTTGCTAAGGGTTTTGGTTCCATTATCTTGTTTCCTTTTTCACCGCTCTTCGCTGCAACTTCAACCTTTGCCGCGTCGCCCTTTGGCGCGGCGGTGTTGCTCATCTCTTCGCCTTGCCCGATACCTTCATCGGCAGATTTTTCCTCAGCTGTCTTCGAGTCTTCTGCCGGTTTGAAGTAAGTGGGATAGATTTGTGCGACGACCGCTTCAGTCTGCGGGTTGATGTAGGAAAGCAGAGGCTTCGGATAAATGCCTATCCAGAAAATTAAGAAAATCAGCGGCGCAAATTGCCAGGCTTCACGCGCATTCAAATCCGCCAACCCTCTATTTTTTTCATTGGTCACTTCGCCGAAAAAGACGCGCTGATAAAGCCACAACATATAAGCTGCGCCTAAAATGATGCCGACGGTTGCGAGCGCACCCCAGTAAACATTGGCTTCAAACGCGCCTCTTAAAACCAGGAATTCGCCGATGAAATTGTTCATCAAAGGCAAGCCTAAAGACGACAGCGTGACGATTAAAAATATTGTCGCAAAAGTCGGTGTGACGCTTGCCAGACCGCCGAATTCGGCGATCTCGTAGGTGTGGCGGCGTTCGTAAATGATACCCGCTAACATAAAAAGCGCGCCTGTAGAAATGCCATGGCTGATCATCTGCATTACCGCGCCGTTGATGCCGTTGGGATTCAAAGCGAAAAGCCCTAGCATCACAAAACCAAGGTGCGATACAGAGGAATAGGCGATGAGTTTCTTAATATCTTTTTGCGCCATCGCGACGAGCGCGCCATAAATAATGCCTATGATGGAAAGCGTAATCATCCAGAAACGCACCGTCGAGTGCGTTGCCGCATCCGGGAATATCGGCAGCGAAAATCGCATAAAGCCATAGGTTCCCATCTTCAGCAAGACGCCGGCGAGGATGACAGACCCGGCAGTCGGCGCGTCGTAGTGCGCGTCAGGCAACCACGTATGAAACGGAAACATGGGCACTTTGATGGCAAACGAAAGCGCAAAGCCTATGAATAGCCAGATGACCAAGTTGATGCCGAAAACGGTTTTGATGTGCGGACCAATTGCCGTCAGCGCGGCGATGTTGAACGAACTGCGAGCGTAACTCGGTGGCAGCGGTCTGTTGGCACCACCACTGGCCGGGTCAATACCTTTGGCGCGTTTCAACGCATCATCAATGAGATTAAACATGGGGGTGTTGTCTTTCCCGGTTGATTGATTCTTTGCGTATTGAGCCGCTGTCGCGCGAACTGCGACTTCTTGCGTTTTGACGACTTCGGGAAAGATGAAGAAGAGTTTGATGACCGCAAGCAGCATCACGACTGAGCCGACCAACGTGTAGAGGAAGAATTTGATTGCCGAATACAAACGGTTTTTGCCGCCCCAGATGGCGATCAAAAAGTACATAGGTACGAGCATGACTTCCCAGAAGATGAAAAACAGGAAGAGGTCTGCGGCAGCAAACGCGCCGATCATGCCGCTCTGCAACAACAACAGCATGATGTAATACTCTTTTTCGCGTCCCTTGTCGCGTATGTAAGACCATGAGCAAACGGCTCCGATTACGCCAAGCATCGTCGTCAGCATGATGAGAATAACCGACAGCCCGTCAACGCCCATTTGATAGCGCGCGCCGATAATTGGAATCCAGTCGAAGTCTTCGATGAATTGCAATCCGCCAAGCTCGCGATCATAGCCTTTTATGCTGCTGCCAAACCCTGTGATCAGCGGAATGGAAATCAAAAAGCAGAGGCCCATCCAGAGGTTGGCGAACCAGCGAATCCCGTTGTTCTTTGACTTGTTGAATGTGAGTAAGAGGATAGCCCCAACCGTCGGAAGCCACGTCACCCAGGAAAGAATGCCTATCTTCATCGAAGTCTCCTAAGAGGGTTTGAATTGTCTAAAAATCTTGAGCGGTACAGCCGCCATAAAACCACTTGCTACTTCCCGAAAATCGTCTTGAATGTCGTAGAGATTGCCGGATAGATGTAAAACGCAAAGATGACGAAAATGCCAAACGCAAACACCAAAGCGTAGTTCTGCCAGAATCCCGTCTGGAAAGTGCGAAGTATGAGCGAACCGCCTTTGCTGATCCATCCCGTAGCGTTCACCAGCATATCTACAATGTACTTGTCCCAGAGATTACTGATCTTCGCGTAAAACCTGGTGAGCGCGCCAGCGCCGTTGACGCCGCCGTCAACAACCGCCGAATCAACTTTCCACAACGCGTTGTTCACCTCTTTGCCCGCCTCTACGCCTTTTTGATCGAGCAAATAGTCCCAATACCACTTGTTGGAGCTCAGCTTGTAAAGCGGCTGCAAACGCTTCGTCCATTCTTCTGCCAGTTGCGGTTTGTTCAAGTAAAAATGGCGAGCTAATAACATACCCGCGACGGCAACCGCAATAGAGAGAATCATGAAGCTAAGTTCCAGCGCACTAAAACCGGGGTGCGCTCCATGTTCGCCGACTTTGGCAATCACAGGTTCTAGCCAATGCTCGAAAGCGCTATAGTGCGGAATGCCTAAAAGTCCCACGAAGGTTGAGAACACTGCCAGCACGATTAGCGGCACGGTCATGCTCTTGGGTGATTCGTGCGGCTCGTGTACCGCGTGATGCCCATCGTGTCCATGATCGTCGTGCGCGCTGTGTGCTGCGTGATTGTCAGGGGCATCGTGTTCGTGAGCAGGCGTTTCGCGGAAGCGTTCCTTGCCCCAGAAAGTCAGCGCCATTAATCGCGTCATATAAAACGCCGTGATGCCAGCCGTGACCAGCCCGATAAACCACAGCACTTTTGTGCCGCCGAATTCGTGCGAATTAAAGGTGAGCCATAGAATTTCGTCTTTCGAAAAGAACCCTGCCCAGATTGGAATGCCGCAGATGGCGAGCCACCCCATCAACATGGTCTTGTAGGTCGTTGGCATATACTTCTGCAATCCGCCCATCCTGCGCATATCCTGTTCGTGGTGCATTCCGTGAATTACGGAGCCTGAACCTAAGAAGAGCAGCGCTTTGAAAAATGCGTGCGTGAAGACGTGAAAGATTGCCGCCGTAAACGCGCCTACACCGGCGGCTAAAAACATAAAACCGAGTTGCGAAACGGTCGAATAAGCGAGAACTTTTTTAATATCGGTTTGCGTGATGCCTATGGTTGCGGCGACAAAAGCGGTAGCGCAACCAATGATTGCTACGACCGCCATCATGGACACGGAGCGTTGAAAAATGAAATTCGTGCGCACCACCATAAAGACGCCAGCCGTCACCATCGTCGCCGCGTGAATCAGCGCAGACACAGGCGTAGGACCTGCCATCGCGTCCGGCAACCAGATGAATAGAGGTATCTGCGCGCTCTTGCCGGTTGCGCCTATGAATAAACCCAGCGCCAGCCAACTCATCAAACCGAAGGCTCCCATCGCTTCAATCGGGTAAGGTTTTATCAGTTCTGCAAGTTCGCTGAATTGCAAGGTCCCGAATGTTGCAAAGACGCCCATAATTGCCAGCGCGAATCCAAAATCGCCTATGCGGTTGACCACGAAAGCCTTCTTTGCCGCGTCGCCCGCTTCCTGTTTGTTGATGTAATACCCGATGAGCAAATAGGAACAAAGACCTACGCCTTCCCACCCGATGAACATAATCATGAAGTTCGAGCCCATCACCAGCAGAAGCATCATGAACATAAAGAGATTCAAGTAAGAGAAGAAGCGATAAAATCCCGGGTCACCTTTCATATAGCCCGTAGCAAATATGTGAATCAAGAAACCTACGAAGGTGACGACGAACATCATCACAAGTGACAGTTGGTCAATTTGATAGCTCCACTCAACATTGAAATCGGTGAGCTTGCCCGCCTCATTGCCTTGTGTATTGCGGGCGCGACCGCCAGGCATCCAGGTGAAACCAAAGCTCCCTTCTTTGCTTGTGATGTATGGCTTCTCTTCATTTGCAGGGTTGAAGTTGGCTTTGTAATCAAGGAAAGCGCCGAGTGTAAAGAGCAACGAAAGCCCGATTACGCCGCAAGCCACAATCGAGACGACGGTTTCGCTGAGGCGCAGCTTTTTGCCAAGAAAGAAATTGATCAAGAAGCCAACAAGCGGAAAGATTGGAATGAGCCAGACGAGTTTTAGCATCTTTGTCCCTAGTCCTTAGTCCTTTGTCCCTGGCATTCGCCTTTAATTGATAAGCTAGTTAACCAACTTCAACTAAGGACAAAGGACTAGGGACTAGGGACTAAGCTACCATTTCAATAAATCAATTTCGTCAATCGCTATGGTTTCGCGGTTGCGGAAAAGCGAGATGACAATGCCTAGACCAACTGCGGCTTCTGCCGCTGCTACGACGATGATGAAGATTGTAAAGACAGGTCCCGCCAATGGGTTGACTGTCAAACCAAGTTTGATAAATGCTTCCTGATTCAGTTGAAAATAGCGCGAAAAGACGATCAGGTTAAGATTGACCGCGTTCAAGATCAACTCGATTGACATGAAAATGATGATGATATTGCGACGCGACAAGACACCTGCTACGCCTACGACGAAGAGCAAAAAGCTCAACATCATAAAATTAACCAGGGTCGGCTCGAATCTTTTCAAAACCGATTCGTTTTGCTGAGCCTGCAACAGCAGAGGCGTGACGAAAGCTATCGCGCTAACCAAGACAGTAATCACAGCGTTCTCCTATGAGGAAGTTTAGAGTTTGGCGCAACAGGGCGGTTGCTTCTGTGTTCGAGACGACCCCCTGTTGCGCCAAACTCCAAACTTTTATCTTCAAAAAATGATGAGGAACGAGAATTGTCGCACTTTTGTTTGCCTCATCATTCATTATCCGGTTCATCGTAAAGCTTCTCTTGTTTGGTTCCGCGCGCCAACAGAACTGCGCCAACCATTGCGACTAATAACAACACCGAGGCAATCTCAAAAGGTAAGGCGGCTTGTTTATAGAGTGCCTCGCCGACTTCTTGCGTGTCTGTTGAAATTGTTGTACCCGCACCCACTTAGGTTGTTTCTGTAGGCTCGTCTTGCGTTTGAGGTTTTTGTTCTGTCGTCGTAGGGCGAAACGCCGGCTGCGCCGAATTCATCGCAAAGAAGAAAGAGACCGCCAATAACAATGTCAGAATCACAGCCGGCCACATCTGCCCGGTGTAGAGTTTTACTTTCCCTTCTTCTTCAGCGCGAGTCTGCACAAGCAGGATGACAAACAGGAACAAGACCATCACGCCGCCGACATACACCAGTATCTGCACACCGGCTACGAATTCAGCGCGCAACAAGATGAACAGCAGAGCGATGTTGACCAGCGTGCCAATCAAAAAGAGAGCCGAATGTACGGCTAAACGAGCCGACACCACCAAAACGCCCATAATGAGCGTTGAAAATGCCAGCACATAAAAAAGCACTGCTTCCCAACCGTGTAATTGCATCAATTCTCCGAAGGATGTCAGATGTCAGATACTAGATGTTAGTTAGAATTTTCTGACATCTAGTATCTGACATCTGACATCTACTTAGTATGCTTGACGTAGCTGATGCCTTTTTCGAGCATCTCGCGATCCCAACGGAAACCTGAGCGATGATAAACCGCAAGCTCGAAGCCTTGCGTCAACTCCAGGCAATCCGTGGGGCAGGCTTCCGAACAGAGATTACAAAACATACAACGCGAAGTGTCGAAGATGAAACTGGTCAGCACTTTCTTCTTGTTCACCTTGGCACCATCGCGCACTTCGCGGCGGATGGAACCGACATCTATGCAGTCCACCGGACAGGCAAGCGCGCACAGATCGCAGGCGATGCAAAGCGTGCCGCCGGTTTCAGGGTCAAGATTCAATCGTGGCGCGCCTCTGAATCGTTCGGATACGCGCGCCGGTTCAAGCGGATATTGCTCTGTGTAGAGCGCTTGATTCGGATTGCCACCATCGCGTTTTTCATACAAAGCGCGGACGTTATATTTGAATGTCACCGCCAGACCTTTAAAGAGGTCTAGCAGAAAAAGTCTTCTGATGATGCCGCCGAAAGAGCGTATTCTTCCAGCTACTCTTGTTACTGCCATAAAAATTCACCTACCTGTAAAAACCGCGTAAATAAATGCAGAACGCAAAATATTTGAAATTAT
Organism: Acidobacteriota bacterium; assembly: GCA_031389065.1. Taxonomy (GTDB): domain Bacteria; phylum Acidobacteriota; class Blastocatellia; order UBA7656; family UBA7656; genus JACQDB01. The sequence goes on from JANMSG010000507.1 coordinate 6,171, forward strand.
TTGTAGGGACAACCTTTGTGGTTACCCGAATCGCCGTAAGGCGATGAAACATTTTGCTTCGCAAAATCCGGGCAGGAACGAGCCCTGCCCCTATGTTTTCAATGAATCATTGCTCTGCCGCCGTGGGAGCCGTTTCGATCTTCTTTAATCGTTCGCGGCGCAAATTAAATTGTAACTGACGCTGCTCGTCCAGGTTGAAATCGTTCGAGCGACGATTAATCATCGCAAGAATAACCCAGACAATCGGCACGGTAATGAGAAACCCTGTGGCGATGAAATAAATTTTGCCCGCGCCGGTTGGCACCAGTCGCCCGCTCACCTCTTTCATAAAATCCAACAAGCCGCCGCGAGATTTCGGCATCGCCAACAAATACCAGATGGCTGTCAAAACGATGTTGGCAAGTCCTGCGGGAATCATCCATTTCCAACCAATCTCCATCAATTGATCGTAACGATAACGCGGCCAGGTCCAACGTATCCACATAAAAGCGTAGATCAATATCATCACCTTCGCGGCGAATATCAATATGCTTGCAACGACATAGAGGTTTGGATATTTTGCCAGGTATTCAATGCCCGGAAATGACCAACCGCCTAAATAAAGCGTCACGGCAATTGCTGAAGTAATAATCATCGCCGTGTATTCCGCCATAAAAAACAAGGCCCAGCGAAAGCCCGAATACTCCGTGTGATAACCGGCTACGAGTTCCGATTCGGCTTCGGGCAGATCGAAAGGTGCGCGGTTGGTTTCGCCCAAGGCGCTAATGATATACACAATGAAGCCCAGTGGTTGAAACAGCACATACCATAAACCGTCTGCGCGTTGCGCTTCAATGATACCGTTCATCGAAAGGGTTCGCGCAAACATCAAGGCGCCAATGATCGAAAGCCCCATGCCAATTTCATAACTGAGCATCTGCGCTGATGAGCGTAACGCCCCGAGCATTGAATATTTCGAGTTCGATGACCAGCCCGCCAGCACCAATCCCAGTACGCTGACAGAAGAGACCGCCAGAATGAAAAGCAAGCCTATGTTAATGTTTGCAATTGTCGCCCAACCCGCACCCCAGGGAATAACTGCCAAAACGACGAATGCCGCGACGACGGAAATAATCGGCGCAAGCTTGAAGATGGCTTTGTCTGCTTTAATCGGGATGATGTCTTCTTTGAGCAAGAGTTTGAGACCGTCGGCGGCGGGTTGCAAGAGTCCCCAGGGACCTACGCGCATCGGCCCGAGTCGCGCCTGCATAAACGCCGACACCTTGCGTTCTAGATATACGAGGTAAGCGACCAGCGTCAGGATTACGAAAAGCACAACAATGATTTGGATGAGAGGCCAGACTATATACTCAGCCCAGAAAATATTGGGCAGTTTCTCTTTCGTTATATATTCTCTGACCCATGGCGGCGCAGCAAAGATTAGTGTTGAAAGTATGGCTGTCATAATTTAACTCAGAAGTATGAACGATAAACTTAAGATGATTCAAGCACTTGCTACTACCAGTTCATCAGTCATATTTCATCGTTCATCGTTTTACCTGTCAACTTCGCCTAAAACTATGTCAATCGTTCCGATGATCGCGACTACGTCAGCTACCAGATGACCTATGGACATTTTCTTGAGAGCCTGTAGATTGATGTATGAAGGCGGACGGATGCGCATACGATAAGGTTTGCCGGTTCCATCGCTCACCAGATAAACGCCGATCTCGCCCTTGGGCGCTTCGATAGAATGATAAATTTCGCCAACTGGCGGCTTGATAACCTTCGGTACTTTCGCCATCACAGGGCCTTCGGGCAAACCATCCAAAGCTTGCTCGATGATGCTCAAAGACTGGCGCATCTCTTCCATGCGGCAAAGGTAACGATCAAAGGTGTCACCGTTTTCGCCAACCGGAATTTCAAAGTCGAACTCTGAATACGCCGAGTACGGTTGCGCTTTACGAATATCGTATTTTACGCCTGAGCCACGAAGAACAGGTCCTGTCAGGCTCAAATTGATAGCGTCTTCGGCGGATATAACACCTATGCCGACGGTGCGGCTCAACCATATGCGATTGCTGTTTAACAGCGTTTCGTATTCGTCAATGCGACCTGGCATCATCTTTAAATAGTCGCGAACGCGATCTACGAACTCAGGATAAGCGTCCCATTGCAAACCGCCTATGCGGAAGGCATGAGCCGTCAGGCGCGCGCCGATGAAGTCTTCAAAGATTTTCAGAATCTCTTCACGTTCGCGGAAGCAATAGAGCAACACGGTCACCGCGCCTATATCAATGGCGTGTGTCCCTAACCAGAGAAGATGCGAAGCGATGCGCTGCAATTCCGTCAAGATTACGCGTAAGTATTCGGCGCGGCGCGGCACCTCGACTTGCAGCATTTTTTCAACGCCACCGACGTAGCACAAATCATTGGAGACCGCGGCGACATAATCGAGCCTGTCCCAATAAGGCGTAATCATCTGGTAGGTGTCGTGTTCGGCAATCTTTTCAACGCCTCTGTGTAGATAGCCTATGTCGCAATCGAGATCGGTTACGGTTTCGCCGTCGAGTTTCAAGATGACGCGCAAAACACCGTGTGTTGAAGGGTGCTGCGGCCCCATGTTCAACACCATCTCTTCTGCGTCTAGCAAGGTTTCGTGCTGTTTTGTGGCTTCTGGGCTTTGCATATTTACTCAGGTGTTAGGTCTTAGGTGTTAGGTTTTAGCTATTTAAGATTCTGTAGGTTAGAGGCGAATTGAAAATCCCGTGATTTTCTACCACCTAAGACCTAACACCTAAAACCTACCTACGTTGTGCATACTTCACATCAATCAAACTGGTGTCGTAATCCACTTCAAGATAATCAATATGTTTATCTGTCCACTCGTTGTCGCGGTATTCAATCGGATACTCTTTGCGAAGCGGATAACCCGGCCAATCTTCGGGCAAAAGTATGCGTCGCAAATCGGGATGTCCGTCGAACTTGATGCCGAACATATCGAAGACTTCGCGCTCCATCCAATTCGCACCTTGCCAAATGTCTATGACGGACGGCGCCGCTTCCCCCTCGGCAATCGCTGTTTTGACGCGCAAGCGAGTGTTTTTCGAGACCGAATAGAGATTGACGACGATGTCAAATTCTTCGCCTGGTTTTTCAGGCCAATGCAGAGCCGTTAAGTCTGCGCACATATCGAATGCCCCGTCTTCGTCTTCAGCCAGGAATTTACAAAACTCAAGGTAAGCATCTTTCTTGATGCGGACAATTCTCTGCCCGAAAGTTTTAACCGCTTCCGTGATGGCGTCGCCGAATTTGCCTTTGAGTTTATCAATGAAAAGGTCGCCGGTAATCTCTTCCGTGACGGTTGGCCCTTTCTTCACAGGAGGCGGAGGTTTGGCACCCCCTGCCGCAGAAGCGGCTACAGGAGCGGCTTTCGGGGGAGGCGCTTTCGGAGGCAGAGGCTTTGCTGCACCTTCTGCTTGTGCTGCGGCAGGCGCAATCTTTGCCTCAGCGTTAGCTTCAGCAGGTTTTTCTGGCGCTGTCTCCGCAGGTTTTTCTGCCATCGCTTCGATGGGCTTTTCCGTTTTGGTTTCAGCCGCCTCGCCGGTTACTTTAGCAGGCTTTTCTGCCGTTGCTTCGGCTGCTGGTTCCGATGTAGTTTCAACGGGCGTGACACTTTCTGTGGTTTTAGCGGATTCATCGGCTGGAGCAGATACCGATTCTACAGGCGTTTGCTCGGTTTCAGGTTTATCCGAATCTTCCGGCGTGTCTTTGCTTTCATCTGACATAATGGCAACCCGATGCTTCGCGCAACCAAACCTACTGCGCGTGGAAAAATAATTCCTGTGTTCTTGACGACTCGCTAATTGAAAAACTGCTGGACAAACTTCGACACTTCTTGACGGAGATGCTTTTAGCACACGCTTGAAAGCATTGTCAATCTCGCCTCAAAACAAAGGGTTGATTTAACAAAAAGGTTCAATTTTTGAGCGTATTCAAGAGCTATGTGTGATTTACTGGAAGAGATGATTTTTGCGAAAGAGAGAGGTGAGCCAAGACAGTAAGACATTTATCGGGGAGGTTGAAAATCGAATAATGCGGTGCGAAATAGATTCAATAGCGTCGGTTTGAGCGCTGGACTAATTGAGCCAGCGCCGTGTTCCCTGTACCAGGCTCAATTCCCAGGCGCTCAATTTTTCATTGAACCATTTGCGATAAATAGCAATGAAACGCCGACCATCTTCTATTCCTGTGATTGTCATAAACTCCATGACGAACCTCCTGTCGGGTTTGCGGATAGCGCAAGCAAACCTGGTGAGTTTGCTTATGCTGCTTTGGCAACCTGTTCCGGTTTGAAAACATAAAGCGCTTTTGGCTTTCTCGGCAAAGCCACATAGACGAGAGAATCAACCAGACTGATTGCTGAAACGATGCCAGGTCCTAAATGGGTCTCGACATTCTGACCCGGAATCAAAGAACGAAGATTTTCATTCTTCGTAGAAATTGAATTGCTCATTGTGCAATATCCTCCTTTAACTTTTCTCATGAATCTAATTCTTTAGACGCATAATTATATTCCTGAGGTTGTTACAAATGAGTTAAGGGAGTCGAAACTTTTTGCAAATATCTTTGCCCCAGAGAAAGACAAGCCGCAGTGGTTAGCATCGCCCCCGTGACCCTAACCGCTGCGGCATTGTTGTATCGTGCTTCTGTCGCTTCTCTCAGCTTATCAACAATCAGCATCGCCCCCGTGATTCTGACTGCTGCATACTTTCGAGTTACGCTTGTATATTAGCAATGCCCGTGCCACAGCCTAAAGACCTGTTTAGGTAACGCTAAGTTGTTAAAAACAAATACTGAAGCGGCATCTTCCCCAAATTGGGGTAACAAAATATGGGAAACTATTAATGACAAATGCCGTCAATCGCAAGTCACAAGGACAGAGTTTGAGAGGCGACGGATGAATAACAAAAGGCGCAGCGCAAAGAAGGTCTCGTGGAGTGAAACCAGGAAGTAAAAGCGCAGGAAGGAAGAATGCTGGAAATAAAAGAACGTGGAGAAAATGAGGCTCGTCCGTCATTTGCTTTTACGGGAGGCGAACCATTTTGAATTTGTTGAGTTTCAAGATAGGCGAATCATCTTGAAGTTGTCTAAGCGGTCAACGAAAGCCAGTAGTGCCAGCCGCGCATTCCCTTCGTTGACGTCAAAGCGTTCGCAGGTAAGCATGACAAGGTCGTCGAGCGAAACCGCCTGCACTTCTTCGATGAGCTTCCACAACAGTGAGCCTGTGCGATTGAGGTTGAAGTAAGCCCGCGTTTCGAGGTTCAATAGCACTCCCGTTCCATCATCAAGCGCAGTGAAGACTGTTGAAGCTGTTTTATTGATTTGCATCGCAATAAAAATAATCTTCGCTGCACAACAAACGCAAGCGAATTTGTCAGGAGCTGTAGTCTGTAGTCCCTAGTCCTAAGGAGATTTTAATGTCCACCACATCAAGTCTTGGCTGTGAAGAGTGTAGAAGAGGTGCTTATAGCGGAACCTGGCCGCCCCCTAAAAGGCTCACTGTGAATCCAAGTGGGCCAACATTTCTCCATCGTTGTGAAATATGCGGAGTATTTTGGGATTTTATGCTCAGGTTTGCTACTCCGATTACAGAAGAGAAAGCGCGGCAGCTTTATCCGTCTGTATTTGAAACTTGATAAGAGGTTATCCTTCTGTCACCACATAGGAGGAACCGATCACTAGCACACTCGTTCCATCATCAAGTGCAGTAAAAACGGTTGAAGCTGTTTTATTGATTTGCATTGGATTAAAAATAATCTTCGCCGCGCAACAAACGCAAGCGAATTTGTCCCTGGCATCTGGTTCTACAGCAAAACCTTGCAGCTAGTTTTGATCAAACCTGCTATTTCAATTGCCGCGGCTCGCTCCTGATAGAGTGTTTGCAGGCGTTTTCTGCCCGCCGGTTTTGAAATCGTTGAAATGCAACACGGCATTGAAGAGCATTCCGAATTCGCCGTGGTTTTGCCAGCGATAACAAGGGTTGGTAGCAAACAGTACCACACGTCCGCCGCCTACAGGCACATCGACGATTGCCGGACGGTTGACAATTTCGCTGGCGCCGCGCATCAGTCCGCTCAGCACGGCTTTGTCGCCGCCTGGAAAGCGCATCAGGATTTGCTGCGCACGGTTGCGCTCTGGCACATTCAGCAAGGGACCGTTGGCATAGCGCACAGGAATCGTTTTTTTGTCGTAGCCATAAAAGATCGGATGTGTAGTTTGCAGGATTTCGGCTTCGACAATCGGGCCCGGCGCGTAGAACTGCGGCGAAGTACGACCTGCATCAATTGTCGGTGCCAGTCCGAATTCGGCGGGAAAGAAGCTTGCGGTGCCCAGCGTGATGAGCAAGCCGCCGGAGTTGATGAACTTCTCGAATTCGACTACGCCTGCCAAGCCCATGCCGCCAGTGATGTCTTCGGATTCACCATACGTTCCCATCGTTTTAAACTTGTCGGTCCTGGTGTAAGCCAGGGGTTTACCTTTGGATTCAATATCGAAAACAATACGTTTGCCGCTGCCGCCTTGATTGGGCATCAAGATGACATCATATGTCTTACGCAAATTGCCCTGCTTGACGCGCTCTTTATAAATCAGATCGTAAGGCACTTCAAATTTATCGAGCGCGTGCCGCACCCAGCCGACTTCCTGGGTGCTGCCCCACATGCTGTACAAGGCTAGACGCGGCAAATCAACCTCGTGCATAGGCACGGCTGGCGTTTCATTGAGTGCGAGAGCCGTCAAGCCAAGCGAGGTAACCGCGCTTTTGACCTGAGCGAAAACATCTTTGCCACTTTGATTTGCCGTGATGATGTATGTACCTGCGGGAAATTCTGTGTTGCCAGAGGTAAAGGATGACTCGACGGCATTGACCTTCAAATCTTTTAATCTGTAGCGCAGGGTAATCAGATGGTTGGCACCGTTATGGGCAATCGCATAAGCCTGTGCCCCGGCATTGCCGGTGAGGGTTCCGGCGGATTCAATCCTGGTTACCGGCTCAGTCGCAACGTCGAGAATTGCCTTATCGGCAATCTCTTTCACCTCTGCCTGTATCATCAAGCCCATCGTCCAGCCCGTGTCATCATAGGTGCGCAAGCTCGGATCAGGGAAGTTCTGCTTCTCCAGAAGAATCTTCGCCAGGCGACCGTAAGGCTGATCGCGTTTGATGATGTAGGAACCCGCAGGGAAGGTGCCTTCCTTCAATTTTACTTCCGCGCTTGCGCGTCCGACTTCGATGCCTTGTGTGCGCAGCATATTGACGAGCGTTGCCACGCGTGTCATATCCTTGTGTGGTGGAATGACGAAACCGTGTGGCGCTTCGTTCTTACCCGCTTCAATCGAATTCCGGCTCTTGCGGTAAAAGTTTTCCAAGATGACTTTTGGAAACTGCGAAGTCAGCTGTAGGGCGCTCAGCACACCGGTTTGCATATAATTCGTGTTGTTACGCATTGACCAGACAACCTCTTTATAGGGCGGTGATGGGCGATACCATTCCCGCGAGGTTTGCCCTGCTGCGTTGGGCGGCGCAACTTGCCGCTTCATGGTGTTGGCGCCGGCATTGCCAAAGGTTTCGTACATACGCAGTATGCCGTTGTGGTTCGATGACATGAACCCCAAATAGCCCGGTGACCACATATCCACAAACCCATGCGTCCACACACCCGGCATACCGTACTTAAGCATTTGCGCCATCTCAAAATTAGAAAACCAGGGCAGTTCGCCATACAGAATCGGATCAAGCGTCGGCTGTTGCGGCGCCTGTCCGCTGAAGGTGTACAGGAACGGAACCGATTCGTGCAGGTCGTGAACAATGGGCGCGTGCCATTGCAGATACCAATCGAGGCTCGCTTTCATCGTCACCTGCGAATAATTGATGTCGCGGTTGTTGTCATGAAAGATATATTTGCCCCAGTAGGGCGGTCCCGTGATGCGGTCGTCTTCGGACTTTTCTTCGATTTTGTGGCGATAGTACCAATCCACGTAACGGTCGCGCCCATCGGGTTCGAGCACCGGCGTAATCATTACAATCACATTGTCGCGGATCGCATTGATGAGGGCTGAATCTTCGACCGCCAGACGATAGGCGAACTCCATGACCATTTCCGGCGGCCCGGTTTCGCCGCTGTGCAATCCGGCGGTGATGTGATAAACGGGCTTTGCTTTGGCGATCACGTCGCCTGCCTGCTCTTCGGTCAGCCGCCGCGGATCAGCAAGCTGTGCAAGGTAACCGCGATATTGTTCCAGGTTGCGGATCGTCTCTTCATTGGCGATGGCAACGACCAGGATGTCGCGGCCTTCATCGCTTTTGCCTGCATTGAAGACTTTGACGCGCGGACTCTTTTCGGCAAGCGTGCGGAAGTATTTGTAAATGCCTTCGGTATAGGTCAGCTTTTGTGGCATGCCGATGTGGTAGCCCAGCACGTCCTTAGGCGAGGGCACGCCGGCGACTTTCGGCAAATGATCTACCAGTGGGCTGAGGAACTCTGGCTTTGTCGTCCATTCTTTGACAGACCTGGCAAAGTCTTCATCCATTTGCTGTTTCGACTGTTGCGCAACAG
>JANMSG010000641.1:0-9604 GCA_031389065.1 Acidobacteriota bacterium
GCCGCGTTCGAGAGCCGAAGGATAGAAGTCAGAGTTGCGAACTTGCGGAATCTGCAAATGGAGTTCACCGACTCGAGTGCGAAATTGTCGCGGCTTGAAGCCGTTGGCATAATCGCGGCGCTCTTTTGTACGTTCATAAGGCTCAGCGTTGAGAAAGCGTTGCCTTTCAAGGAGCATTGCGGCATTGAAAAGAATGCCGAGGGCATCACGTAAAGAATCGCTGCCTTGTTGGTTTAGTAGTTCCAAGACTTCATCAATCGAGTTATGCTGTTGTTGTTGAGGCACTGGGAAAATCCTCCTTATGGGAAAGTTGAAAGTCCCTGTGAGGATAGCCTTGTGGCTGCTCAATCAGCCACCCTGCTCAGCATATTTACAGAAAAGATTATGCACTACTGTTGCTCATAGGGGTTTCACGTGAAACTATGAATGCGAATCAAGAAGTGAACAGTAATAAAAATTACCATTCGTGACCGAGCTGTGGCGATGGGGGAGTAAGCCTGTGCTAAAGCGAACTTTGCTAGCCACTGGGTTCGAGCTCTTTGAAATTGCCAATTGGATATTGAGTCTATGTGCTAATGCATTGCCAACCGGAAATATGCGCATAATGCCTTAAACGCCGCCGCTGTCTCTTATCGGGATAAAAAGGATGTGGGTGGTGCAAAAACCAATATTCTAAGCGATAGAGAAGATACAAAGAGTCGTTAATCAAGATATTATAAGATTGTGAGGTAACAAAATCGTAGGATGTGCCTATGGTAGCCGCTATTATGAGTTTTCTGAAAATCATTTTAGGAATCTAACAATTTATTCAATTTTTTCAACTTAACACTAGAACCTTAAAAACTAATATTTTTTACTTCTCTCAACCCAAAGGGTCAAACCTATATTGTTAGGAAATTCATAAAATGAGAAACTCTGAAAAAGATGGAAGAAAGCATAAATATTGAAAATTATTGAATTTATAGACTTTAAATGGTAATCTTTTTAAGATTATTTTATTGATATTCAAATTAATTCTGAATCATTCTAATTCAAGTAATGTAATTGTCATTATTGAAAGGAGAGAGCGAAAATTCAACTCCACTTCTGAATTAAGTATGATAGTTGCAAGCAATTGATATGGAAAAAGCAGATTAATTAGAAAGTCTCTATCTATGATCAAGTTAATAGGTGGTAAAACAGATGCAAATGGATTTAACTTCAGCTATTCTTTCGGCAATTTCTAAAAGAGTAAACTATCAGAGTTTTAACACTTGGTTTAAGCCAATTTCCTCAGCAGATAAAGATGAGACGAACGTATATTTAAAGGTGCCTAGCGAGGTATTTAGAGATTGGATAGTAAATAATTATACAGATATAATAGAAGAATCGTTAGAAGAGTTAGAGCTTGATGGATACAGTATAAAATTTTTAATTGAAGATAAAGTCAAGTCAGAAGAAAAAGTTAATAGTTTAGATAAGGGTTACACTCTAACGAAATTACCTAGTTTCAACGGACAAGAGATCAGTAACTTAGGAATTGCTAAACCATTAGAATTAGAACCTAAAGAGCTTCCCTTAAATCCAAAGTATACATTCGAGACATTTGTCGTAGGCTCTTGTAATCAATTCGCACACGCGGCATCATTGGCTGTAGTTGATATGCCATCAAAAACGTACAACCCTTTATACATTTATGGAGGAGTGGGTTTAGGGAAGACTCATCTGATGCACGCCATAGGGCATTCAATAAAATCTAGGAATAGGTCTGCAAAATTGACCTACATATCATCAGAGAAGTTTATGAATGAACTTATCAATGCAATTCGCTACGATAAAACAATTACTTTTAGAGAAAAATACAGAAATATAGATATTCTATTAATGGATGATATACAATTTTTGGCAGGAAAAGAGAGAACGCAAGAAGAGTTTTTTCATACCTTTAATGCTCTTTATGATGCTCAAAAACAGATAGTCATATCTAGTGATTGCCCACCCAGAGAAATTCCTACGCTAGAAGAACGCCTTCACTCAAGATTTGAGTGGGGATTGATAGCAGACATTCAGCCGCCAGATCTAGAAACTAAAGTTGCGATCTTGAAAAGAAAAGCTGAAATCGAGAAAATAGCGCTGCCTGATAATGTAGCTCTATTTATAGCGAGTAAAATTAAATCAAATATAAGAGAGTTAGAAGGCTCACTAGTAAGGCTTGTAGCTTATGCTTCATTAAAAGGATTACCACTTGGAATTGATCTAGCTCAAGAAGTTCTTAAAAACATAATCGAAGAAGAGGCTAGCGGCGTTACAATCGAACATATACAAAAGACGGTATCGGGCCACTTTGGATTAAAGGTTGCTGATCTTAAGTCGAAGAATAACTCAAGAAGCATTTCATATCCAAGACAAGTTGCAATGTATCTCTGCAAGTCTCTTACAAAAGCTAGTCTTCCAGAAATAGGTCGAGAATTTGGTGGTAAGCATCATACAACGGTTCTTCACAGTATCAACAAAATTGCTCATCAATATGATGGAGATAAAGTTTTCCACACACTTATCAACAATCTAATTAGTGATATTAAATAAGATAGCAACTTTTTCCACACCCCCTACCTGTGGAACCCCTGTGGAACCTGTTGAAAACTACTAGAGATATTAAAAGGTTCCACAACCAACCCTCTTTTTCCACAGATTTATAACAGCGTTTTCCACAGAGTGAATAAGAGGTTAAAGCTTTATTTACTTAAATTAGCATATAGGGTCCACTTTTCCACAGTCACTACTACTACTACTAGATTTAAACATAGTATTTCTTAGAATAAGAATTAGTAAATAGGAATGCTTTAAGTATATTCAGTTCATATCAAATAGGCACGACCCACAGGATTACAGCAGCAAGACTCATTTTGAAATTCATACCAGTTGCAAACTAAAAAGAGATGCCATCGAATCACGAAACCATGCAGTGGGGACTGCACTATTTGAAAGTGAATTTAGGTCTACCCCCCTGTGAAGCGATTTTAAGCAGCAAGATTGCATTTTCGGAAAAAAGGGTGCTCAGCATCATGTAGGGGCTGAAAAATATAACAGAGAGTCTGTCAACGTTAAGAAAAGGTATTTTGGCGCGAAACGTACAAGCAACTGAAGACAAGATATGAAACAGAATGGTTAAAACAGAACTGAGCAACATCAAAGAGTGACCTAAAGCCATAATGCAAAATTAAATACTATTGCGCCTAATTGTCAGGGGGGGTACCTTAATACGTGAGTTAAAATTATAAATTGAATCTGAATCGTGACATAAAGGAGGGGGGATGCACGATAAAATTGGCAGAGCAAAGACTGAGCTGACCCAAGCCGAAATGGTTCTGCGGGAGGCTGAAAGTCAATTAAAAGAGATAAAATCCATGCTGGAAGAACGCTGGACTGAACGGCATTCACTTGAAAGCAAAATCAAATCTGCGGCTTCAGCAGGCCGTGTAGATGATTTAATGAAATATCAAGCCCGCTCAAGGGAGATTGATAAGTCTGTCTTTGAGCTTGGCCAATCTGGCTCGAAGTGTTTGAAGCGTATAGAGGGAGCAAAAAAATATTTAGACACAGTGAATGCCCGATTGGACAATCTCAAACGAGAAGCTGAAAAACTTGCAGAGAGAATCGAAAGACACACCAAATCATTAACCGCCCCCTTGAAGCTCAGCCGAGTAAAAATTCAAATTGATGCAATAAAAGGTAAAGAGTAGCCCCTCTTCATATTAATTTTGACGCATCGAAATAACCTTCGCTGTGGAATAGATGATGACGTTCTCTATTTGATTGACAACCGCCATATCTATCGTGCCAACTACAAAACCACTGAAGTTGCTTCCCATTCGCTTTTCTCCCTTTAATCAACCTGGAAAAGGGAGATTAAGAAATGCCTACAGAGGTTTCTTCAGCCTATTTTTCAAGAGCTTCCTCAAATAAACCATCGCTTGCTTCGCTGAAGGTAAAGCAAGTATTGCGAAGTTGGGGCATCCAATTCAAGATAGTCATTCGTCGCTTCGCATCGTCCTGCATCAATTCTTCTAATTGCTTTTGTTTTTCGCTGTCATTTTTGAAATTGTAGTAATTCATCTGAAAGGCGCATGTAGCCATATCGTTGACCAGAGTGTGGAGGTGGTTGCAGCTTTCCGCGCCGCCTAAAATTTCGGCAGCCATTTTGCGAAAACCTCGCCCGATTTTTACGCCTACGAGTTTCGGCATCACCGCATAAGCACCTTGGCAAAACTCCGGGTAGGGCATTCGCGTGATGCCTCCTTCGGCAGCCGTTATCACATATTGAGGAAAGCTCAAAACTATCCTTGCATTAACTGAATGCACGGTGTCATTGAGCGAGCCCTTTATCTCGAAACTCGCTTCATCAAGCCAATCCATTTCAACTTTTATGTCTCTTGTAAAAGTAGGCATTTCGTTTTTCTAATCTCCATACCAATAACTGAAGAAGCGAAGCGTTCACATCATTGCGTGAAATGGCGGGAACGCTTCGCTTCTGTGAAGCATTTAAAAAGGGTTTTAAGACAGTCGTTGACCGCCAAATGAGATTGTTAAGGCAAGCTTGCAATCTGCCCTTGCATTGCGAAGTTTGTACACTAAGAAACTGTTTCTTAGGAAACAATTTAAGAAGTAGCGCTTAGACTCCTAACAATTTCATCACGTCGCGTTTGGGTTGCCGCAAGCAATTTTTCGAAAGGCTGTATGAATAAGGCAACGCCCTCTTCCAGCACTTGTTGCGTCACTTCATCAAGGCTTATGCCTACTGCTTCAAGTTGAGCCAGCACGGCGCGCGCGCCTTCCAAGTTGTCTTCGATTGAAATTCTCGCTTTGCCGTGATCGCGGAAAGCCTTGAAGGTAGCCGGTGGAATCGTGTCTATAGTTTCCTTGCCTATCAAAGCGTCAACATAATAGACATCTGAGTAGGCGGGGTTCTTTGTTGAAGTGGAAGCCCAGAGAGGTCGCTGCACCATAGCACCTTTCTCTTTTAATGACGCGAACCGTTCGCCATGAAAGACCTCTTTGTAAATTTGATAAGCCATCTTCGCATTGGCGATTGCGACTTTACCTTCGAGTGATTTGAGCTTGGCTTTCTCTTCTTCGCTGCTGGCTTGTTCGATTTTTGCCGCAAGCCTCTTATCAACCGCTGTGTCTATGCGACTGACGAAAAAGCTTGCTACTGAAGCGATGCCACTCACAGTTTTGCCTTCTGCGGCGCGGCGTTCTAGCCCTTTAATATAGGCATCAATCGTTTGTTTATAAGCATTGAGAGAAAACAGCAGAGTGATGTTGACATTGATTCCCTGGTATATGGACTCTTCGATTGCCGGTATACCTTCGGGTGTGCCGGGAATTTTTATCATCACGTTTTTGCGATCAACCTTTTCCCACAACCGCTTTGCTTCTTCGATCGTCGCTTGCGTGTCCAGAGCAAGAAGCGGTGAACACTCCAGGCTCACATAGCCGTCCAACTTGTCCGTACTTTCATAGACGGGGGCGAATATATCTGTCGCCGTTTGAATATCGCGTATGGCTAGCGCTTCGTAAATTTCCATAGCACTTTTTTCTTGCTTGGCGAGTTCTTGCATTTGTTCCAGATAGTCATCGGAACCGCTGATGGCTTTTTCAAAAATCGCAGGATTGGAAGTCATGCCGCGCAATGAATCTTCATCAACCATGCGTTGCAATTCGCCTGATTCAATAAGCCTGCGTTCAATGTTGTCGTACCAGACTGATTGGCCGAGATTGGTTAATTCGATAAGAGGGTTACTCATAGTTTTTAAACTCCTTGTTGAAACATTATTTGTTATTGCAATCGCAAGCCTAATTATCCGCACGGTAAGTGAGGAGCGCAACATGGCTTTCGTGAACTCTCTTATGTCTGCGGTGGATTTGTGTTGCTAAGGCAAACTTTGATGATGCTTTAACTAACGAGTTCAGCCATCATTCGTATTGCTTCGATGTTGCCTGTTCCGCAAATGAGGGTCTTCACACCAGACTGATGCCACACTGCCAACTGGTCTTTGATGCGTGCTTTCGGTCCACACAAAGCAACCTCGTCAACCAACTCGTCCGGCACAGCCGCAATCGCTTCAGCTTTTTTGCCTGTTAGGTAGAGGTCTTGTATTTTCTCCGCTGCATCTTCAAAGCCGTAGCGTCGCGTCAGATCGTTGTAAAAATTCTTGCCTCGCGCACCCATGCCTCCGATATACAAGGCAAGGTTCGGTTTCACCTGATTGCGACAAGCCTCAACGTCATCGCCAACGATTACGCTCACGGTTGGCGCGACGTCGAAGTCATCCATAGTTTTTCCATCGGTTCTTTTTGCAAAGCCTTCTTCGAGTGATTGGCGGAAAATATTGACCCGTTGAGGCGAAAAGAAAACCGGCAACCATCCATCGGCTAGCTCTGCGGCAAGTGCTACGTTTTTGGGTCCAATTGCCGCAAGATAAATCGGTATCTCAGAGCGTAAGGGATGAGAGATTAACTTCAGAGGCTTGCCGAGACCTGTACCGCCTTGAACAGGAATTTGATAATACTCGCCTTGATGAACGAGCGGCGCTTCGCGTCTCAAAATCTTGCGAATGATGTCTACATACTCTCGTGTGCGAGCCAAGGGTTTCCCGTAAACCACGCCGTGCCAGCCTTCGACAACTTGCGGACCTGATGCGCCTATACCGAGAAGCATACGCCCACCAGTTAACATATCAATGGTCGCAGCTGTCATCGCCGTCATCGCCGGAACGCGCGCCGTCATTTGCATAATCGCAGTGCCGACTTTGATACGTTCTGTTTTTGCGGCAAGCCAGGTCAAAGTCGTTACCGCGTCCGACCCGTAAGCTTCAGCCGTCCAGACAGAATCAAAACCCGCCGCCTCGGCAGCTTGAACTAATGAAATGTTGTCTCCGGCATTGGCTCCCCAATATCCGCAATTCAATCCTAATTGCATCTTTCGAGCCTCCTGAAATTATAAGAATGCTCAAACAATAGCGAAGAAATTTAACGATTGCCATGCGCGACTAAAAAATTGCCGAGCTTTCTGTGTGCAAGTTCCATTGGGCGAAGCATTCTCAGATTGCCTTTATCTTGATTCCAGCAGGTGAATCAAGAATTTCAAGTTTCAAAATAACAAAAACAGAATGTGTAGAGGGACAAACCCTCTTGAACAATTTCCTTGCCGAACCGTGCAACGGCAAATACCTCAAAGGGGAAAATTAAGGATGCAAGACAATACCTTGTTCTTTGGCGCGAGCCTTGAGCAATCGTCTTTACCCAAGCGATTGTTTGAACAATTCAGCGAAGCAAGCCGCGAGTTTTACAGCGACCCGCGACAATTCATGGTTAGTTTAATCAGGGGCGATGGCATAGGCAGTCATCGTCGCAAAAAATTTCTTCAATACGGGTTGGCGATCAGCCTTTTGGTCTATTCGACATTCTTTCTCGCCACATTAGTCTTTTGGACAATCGCTCATCGCGCTGATCGAGCCAATCAAGACAAAAGTGCAATGTATATTCATACGCCTGTCTATTTGTCACCTTACAAACAAGAAGAGAATTTAGGTAAGGGCGAAAAAGATGTTGATAATCACGGCGGTGGTGGTGGCGGCAATCTTTCCAATACACCTGCAACAGATGGCGAGCGACCCGATTTTGCGCTTGAGCCTCCCCCAATGGCTCCGACGACTAGACCTACAACGAACCCTCCGAATTTACCCATGCTTGAACAATTGCTTGGCTACCCGACTCAAAATTTGAAACGCGATGAACTCGCGCCAACAGGTTTGCCAGACGGAGTTGTGGAACCGCCTTCTGATGGTCCCGGAAAAGGCAAAGGCATTGGCACAGGCAAAGATGGCGGCGTGGGGTCAGGTATAGATAGAGGTTTCGGTCCGGGTGAAAAGGGTGGACAAAATGGCGGCAAGTACGAAATTGGGCGACAGCGTCCGAATTCCGATGCCAACGAAGCGGTTGACACGAAGCCTGTAGCCTTAAACAAACCGCGACCCAATTACACGGAAGAAGCCCGCAAGAATAAAGTGCAAGGCGCTGTTCGCGCCAAAGTTCTTGTAGGCGCGGACGGGCTTGTGAAGCAAGTAAAAATTTCAGGCGCGGGATTGCCAAATGGATTGAGCGAAGAAGCGATTCAAGCTGCGAAACAGATGCGCTTTCAACCGGCGATGAAAAACGGCGAGAGGGTCGCTTACTGGGTTACTGTGGATATAGAGTTCAATCTAAGGTGAGTTGGTTCATACTGCTGAAGGAACGCATATAGAAGCAGAATTGAATGCGGTTTATGCGGTCGTTGCGCCTTTGCTAAAAACATCCTCTTGCAAAGGCGCAACGGTGCGCGAAGCGATTTCTATTAGGACTGACGCAAACTGTCCGACAAACTTCAGTTTGTTGATTGTTACGGGAGCGAACCGACAGCGTAACAGCGCGACAAACTTCAGTTTGTCGGACAGTTGCCGCCGCACGAAATTCCCGCCTAAGTCCTATCTATAAAAGTTGTTCCGGGTTTCAACGGGCGGTGCGAAATCTACTAATCCCACTCCTCATCTTCGTCATTCCAATGCCCATATTGTGCAGGCGCTTCCCCGTGTTTTTCTATCACCATGTGTTTTTTCATTTTCCTGTCCACAGGCTCAACGCTCTCTAGCTTCACATTAAATTCCCAATGATCGCCGAAATCAAATACGTATTCCATACTCTCGCCTTCGCAAAGCGGCACATCGCCTATTCGCACATCGGAAGTAAAAGGTGGCTCATCCATATAGGGATGATGAACCCTCATCGAAGATCCGAAGCGGGTTTTATAGGTGAAGCAATGCAGATGATCGTTATCGAAATCGAAGGCTTGCAAAATGCTGCTGCTCAAATCTTCAAGGCTCCATTCTCCGCGAACGGCTATCCGTCGCCACACTTTGCCGTGCGCTACTTTCAAGATGAACGTGCCATCTCGAAACCCTGTCTCTAACATAGAGAGATTGTTGCGCCATTCAGGAAAATAGTTTTGCATTACCGATTGAAATTTATTGCAAACTTCATCATCACTGAGATCAAGCCAGAAATCGTCTGCGGAGTAGAGGGTGCAGGCGGCGGACAAAAGTGCATCGCCAAACAAAACGCGATGGGCGCGATGAATATTCCAACCCTTGCCTTCCGCAGGCTTGCCGTGTTGCAATGACACGAGACCGAACAACTCCAACAAAGCTATGTTGAAAAGGCCTGGCATAAACGAAAGCAGTTGCTCAGTGTTTCGGTCTCCGGCGATTTTTAAACCTGTGCCTGGAATGCGGTCTAAAAACCTTGAACACTCCATAATATGGCTGGAAAATCCTTGATGTTCTCCCAATATGTCAAGCTTGCCGCGTATGAGCCAGGCGGTCAGCAAGGTGAAATAACGCTCTGTCACATTCAGACTGCGCCAGGACTCTTAGGAGTTCGGGTCTTGAGTATGCACAACACGAGGGGAATGAATTGAGAACATGACAGATTATCACGCGCCGGAAGCGTTAATAGATAACCTTCGCAAGCAGCTTAATAAGTTCCCTGCGGAACCGTTGAGTACCATCAGACCGCTGTTGAGCGAGTA
>JANMSG010000643.1:0-2019 GCA_031389065.1 Acidobacteriota bacterium
CAACATTCTGTAGATTCTGCGAATTCAAACGCAGTTGCGAAATTTCGCCTGTAAAAGTCTCGCCCGGAAACGCGTCAACCGTGAAGCTGGCTTTGATGCCTTGTTTAATCTGTCCAACGTCTGCTTCGTCAATCGAAGCCAGCACCTGCATCTTTGTCAGGTCATTGGCAATCGTAAAGAGTGTCGGCGCGGAAAGACTTGCTGCAACCGTCTGCCCTACATCCACATTGCGCGAAATCACTACACCGTCAATTGGAGAAGAAATGGTCGAATGATCGAGATTGGCTTGCGATTGTTGAAGTTGAGCTTTCGCCTGAGCCAGCGACGCCTGGGCTTGCGCAAGTTTTGCCACCACCGAAGAATTAGCGGCTTGCGCTTGATTGACTTGCGCCGCAGCCTGATCATATCTGGCTTTCGCCACATTTGCATTGGCTTGCGCTAACTCGATATCTCGACCCGGTATGACACTCGATATCTCTTGATAACGCTTCACCAAAGCGATGGCGTCTTCGCGTTGCACGCGAGATACTTCCAGATTTGCTCTTACCGCTGCAAGATTGGCTTTCTGATTGAGAATCTCCGTCTGCGCGCCTTGTATTGCTGCTTCTGCATTGGCGACGTTGGCGCGCGAATTATCAACCTGCGCTTGAAAGATTGACGGATCTAATTTTGCGATCACCTGACCGCGCTTGACCTCTGTGTTGAAATCCGCGCCAAGCCATAGCAAAGTGCCTGAAACCTGCGAGCCGACTTGCACGGTCGTCACCGCTTGAACGGTTCCCGTAGCCGAGACGTTCACCTCCACATTGCCGCGTTCAATCTTTGCTGTAATATAATCGCTCGCGCTCGTCTTATTACTAAAAAAGAAAGCGGCGGTTATCGCTCCCGCCACCAGCAAAATCGCGACGCCAATCCAGGCACGTCGCTTTTTGATTACATCCATTAGTCTTTTTAACTTCTCTGCCATTTCATCCTCGCTCCATTTGCGCCGCTCATTTGAAGACCGCGCTTTGTTTTTTTCTACATTTCTTAGACGGTTTTATGAGAAGGCTGGTTACATGGAAGGCTATAGGAAACCTGAAAGGTTTGCAGAAAGCCTCTGTGACAGCGTAATCGTCTTCAAGCGAACTCTCTGTGGGGAGGCGTCGCATAGGTTGGCGCAAGCTGATTCGTTACGTCAAGGCTCGCAGGCCCGGCGCATTGGTGCAAGGGCGGCTGACTAATCTAGTGCGAAAGCCCTCCTTCTTCGACAAAGGCATCCGGCCACACCCGCTTCATCAGCGCATCTTTTTCGACGATGTGGCCGCTGTTTTCAACCAGGACAATCAAAGTCTCCAGCGCCTTCGGTGTGAGTGACACCGGCACGCCGTCTTTGAGCAGGACGCGCTCGGTCGTATCCAGGTGAAAGCGTCCGAATTCGTAGATGTGCTTTGCTTGCTTGTCCATATATAGCTCTCCTAGATGATTTGTGGAGCAGGTGAGGTAGCGTAGACTGTCTAGTCTGCGCCAGTCTTGCGCCGAGAATGACTTGAAAAGCCAGCGGGACTTCGTTCCAGTCGACCGCAGACTAGACAGTCTACGCTACATTCAGGATTCCTATATATTGTTGTAAGAAGTTTGTCGTACTTCTGTAACGACTTCCAGATCGATCTCAGAGTATTATCTGGCGTCAGACGAGTTGGTCGCAGTATTGCAAAGCCAGGTGTCCGGTGCCGCGCGCATTGTAGTATGGGATGATGGGCGGCGCAAATGCGTGTCGTAGTTCGATAAAAGGAGCTTGAAATGACAGGAATGATTCTAGGTCGTTGGGACGACGACAGGGGCAACTATGGGTCGCCACCACGGCCAGCGGTGCGCGAATTCGAGACGGCTTGCGCGATCAATCTATTTCATTGCGAGCTGCACTCTTCCAGTAACCGATAGGTTAGTTTCCCAAATTCATTTGTTTGATCAAATTCCGAAATCGCCCCTCGTTGCGGATGAATTTGAAGGCTGGTTCGGCATTGGCAAAGGGCAGCA
>JANMSG010000657.1:0-2779 GCA_031389065.1 Acidobacteriota bacterium
GGCGCCGCGCCACCCGCGGGAGGGCAAATGAAGTCCGATCAGCCGATGTTTTCCCGATCCGGCGGCACGAACCCGCTGGGCAAGAACAGCGAAGAGGTCAAAACCCTCGTCCCGCCGGAACTCAAGGAGCGGCTGCAAGCGCTCTCTACCATTGCCGGTATCAATCTCTCCGAGTATGTGCGCGAGATCCTGCTTGGCCACGTCTACGGGCAGTTCTCCCTGCTGCAGATGAAATCGCAGGGCAGGAATCGGGAAGGAAACGGGAATGAACCGTGACAACCGGCCACCGCAGGCCGACCCGCGCTAGGCTCGAAGCCGCTCACACCCGGGAGGAAATCATGCCTCGAAAAAGGAGAGCATCATGACCCGCACGCTCATTTACACCGCATTCGCACTTACCTTCCTCGGCATCACAGGCGCATTGGCAGGCGACGTGTTCACGCCCGTTGAGAGTTGCCCGATACTCACAACCAAAGACGATACCAACCACGGCGGCGGTCTGAATTCCTGCGGGTGCCATGAGGACCATCGAACCGGCATTTGCCACTGCCACCGGGCACCAGCCTGCGGCTGTTAACCGGCGATCTCTATGGCCAAGCTTACGAAAAGCGCGTTTTTGGTACCTACGATCGCAATGCTGTTCGGCTGTGCCACCCCCGAAGAGATGGCGAGACGGCAGGCGGCGGAGCAATCCAGGAAAGACGACTACGCGAATATGCTCATAGGTCGCTGTCTATCGGAAGGGTTCAGGATGGACAACGAGCCTCTGTTCATAGCTTGCGTGAAACGGCAGCACGCTGAATGCGAGCGTAGGAAAAATCAGGCCGAAGCCGCCTTTTACTCCAACCTCGGGGCCGCCAGCTCTAAGCCTGGCTCAACTTTCCTCGGGGCGTTTGCGGCGGCCGGGCGAAACACCGACGCCTCCAGTCTCTGTCGCTAAACGAATACAGGAGGCACCATGCTTCGCACTTTTCTTGTCGCCAGTCTGATTGCCACAATAACGCCACCGGCATTCTCGGATGAAGCTGTGCGCGGGCACATCACGAAGAAAGGCACTTACGTTCCGCCGCATCATCGCACCGCACCCAACGACACGAAACGCGACAACTACTCATCCAAACCCAACGTGAATCCTCACACCGGGAAGCGCGGCACGGTTGATCCGTATGCGCCGAAGTCGACTCGTCGGCGCTGATTGTTCCCGCATCTTCGGCGAATGCCAAGCGGACAGACCTACTTACATGCCACTCTCCGAAACGCTGAAAAAGATCATCAAGCTGGTGCAGAAGCGCAATGCGTCAGCACCCAACAGGCCGACTCGGGCGCAGCTCGATGAGTTGCGCAGGAAGGCGAGCGAGGAACTGGCGACGACCGGGGACCAGCCGCTGACCGATAAGGACAGGCTCGACCAGGCAACACTGGACGCCGTGGACGCGACCAAGCACTAGCTCAATAAATGGCCCACTCGTACAGCCGGGAAACCCTGATCGACTTGGGGCGCAAGCACTGGAAGGAGTACCTTCCGCGGAAGTATCGCGCCCTGAAGAGGGCCGGAACCTTGGAGAAGGAACTGGCGGCAGCAGCGGACCTGACGCTGAAGGACATGGACGAGTTGAAGGCGTCGGGGCTGAACGTCCACGAAGCCTGGCAGGCGAGCCGGGAACTGCGCCTTCTGCTGAAGGAAGAACCAGGCCCGAGCGAGCAGATGCCGGACAACCCGGCATACGACGCGATGGTAGAAGCGAACAAACTCCCGCTGGACGACTGAGACATGGACCGCGACGACGAACAACCGCACGTTCCTGGGACACGTCTCTATATCGGCACCTACACCCCACCCGCGCCCTATCGAGTTTTCAGGGTCATCCAGGGTGGTGCCAAGCCATCGCTGCCTTCGCGCGAGATCGTGGTGGACGGAGATACAACCTCGACCGGGCCTAAGTCACCGCACGATGCGAAGACCTGATTAAGCTCCACGGCACCGGCAGGTATTCTCGCGCGCATCCTCTACCGTTTCTACGTACGAGCCATGAAATTTATCCAGGCCCTCGGCGCGCTAACACAGCCTCGTAAATCTGAATTCATCAAGACCCTTGCGGCGAAGCGCCGGCAATTGGGCGGGTTCGGTGCGGTTGGAACTGCATATTCCGGGACACCTGAGTACACCCTTGCTCAGTTGGGTCTCGGCGCATTCAACTTCGCGCTTGGCCCGGAAGCAACAGTTGCCGACATCCTTTCTCACTACTGGTCACCAAGCCTACAAAATATGTATGGTTCATCTGCCTCGGATTCAGAATTACGTGGGAACGCGTTACAACGTCAGGAGGCGTTGGCGAAATTGAACAAACACATTGCATCAATCGAATATCGACGGACACAGATACCGGACGCAGCCACCCGTCTGCCGTCGTTTGATTCGCTTCGCGCCTACATGCGTCACTGTCTGGATAGGGAGCATCCGATTACTCCGCACTGTGAGCACGATGGATTCACAGACGAGTATTTTGAGTATGCTGTTGAAGCGTCGAAGCTCGTGTTCAATCGATGATCGATGAAACAGGCTGGACCGTGATTGTCATCGTTGTGCTGGTCGTGCTCGCCCTCGTGCTGTAGTTTCTGCGCGCTACAGCCAAGGCCACCGTCAGCAACCAGGGGCTTCCCCTAGAAAAGTATCCTTGGAAACGACTCTAAGTATCTCGCTCGGCTTGATGTCTCGGCGAAGTTGCCCATGCGCAGAGAACGGCTGCGCCTCAGAATTCCACTCCTTGATGTGGTAGTG
>JANMSG010000671.1:0-8811 GCA_031389065.1 Acidobacteriota bacterium
TGCCCCTACTTTGGGAAATTATCATGTCAAAATTAGCCATAGCGGGCGGCAATCCGGTTCGCTCGAAATCTTTCACAGCTTGGCCTCAATTCGATGAGAGGGAGCGGCAGGCATTGCTCGATGTGCTTGAGAGTCGCAACTGGGGGGGCTATCCGTTTCCAAATCAATACGCCAAGCAATTCGCCGAAAAATTTGCGGCTCATCATGATGCGCGACACGCTTTGTGCGCTGTCAATGGAACCGTGACGATTGAAATCGCTTTGAAAGCCGTAGGCATTTCAGCTGGCGATGAAGTCATCGTTCCTGCTTACACCTTTGAAGCGACTGCCGCGCCGGTCTTGAAACTAGGCGCGATTCCTGTCTTTGTTGATGTTTCGCCTGAAAATTATTGCCTGGATGTGGAAGCAGTGCGAGCCGCTATCACGGCAAAGACGCGCGCCATTATTCCTGTGCATCTGGCGATGAACATGGTGGATATGGACGCGCTGACTGAACTGGCGAAACAGCATGATTTGAAAGTAGTTGAAGATTGCGCCCACGCGCACGGCGCAAAGTGGCGCACGCGTGGCGCAGG
Organism: Acidobacteriota bacterium; assembly: GCA_031389065.1. Classification (GTDB taxonomy): domain Bacteria; phylum Acidobacteriota; class Blastocatellia; order UBA7656; family UBA7656; genus JACQDB01. The sequence goes on from JANMSG010000671.1 coordinate 575, forward strand.
TTCCTGGGGCGATGCCGGTTCGTTCAGTATGCAAACGTCTAAGCTGATGAGTGCAGGCGAAGGCGGCGTCGTGACTACGAATAGTGATGAAGTGTTTGAGCTTTGCCAGTCCTATGTCAATTGCGGACGCGCAAGCTCAACGGATAAATTCGGCAGACGCATTTTAGGTTTCAATTATCGGATAAGCGAATTTCAAGCGGCAGTGCTTTTGGCGCAAATGGAGAGACTTGATGAACAAACCACCTTGCGCGTACAACGCGCCGCAAGACTCAGCGAAGGCTTAACGAACATCGAAGGCATTACGCTTCTCAAACGCGACGAGCGATTGACGACCCAGGCGATTTATCAATACGTCTTCAAATACGAATCGCAAATGTTCGGCAGCGCCTCGCGTAATCGTTTCGTCGCGGCGCTTGAAGCGGAAGGCATTGCGTGCGACGGGTTGTTTTACGAGCCGATTTATCGCAGCGCGCTTTTCCATGTGGATGCCAGAGATTTTCTACAACTGGAAGCAAACAACTTGCCGTGGGCGAACGCCCATTGCCCTGTGGCCGAACGCGCCGCTTATGAAGAATCCGTGTGGTTGCCGCATCAAATATTGTTGGGCGATGAAGGCGATGTTGATGATGTCATCGAAGCGATTGTGAAAATCCAAAACAACCTTGATGAATTGCTTGCGGCAGAGCATCGCCTGATTGAGATAAAAGAGATGAACCGCGCCGAACGTCCGCGCTTTGAAACCTAGAATGAATTGTTCAGTTGTTTGTTGATGTTATAAATTGATACGGATGCGAAGTTCAAATTCTGATTCCGGCATAACGCCAGAGCAAATTATTCAGGCTTACAGGCACGGGTACTTTCCAATGGCCACTGGTCTTGACGGCGAGATAGACTGGTTCATATCCGAGCCGCGCACCATCATTCCACTGGACGAGCGTTTTCGCATACGTCGTTCCCTGCGGCAGGCTCTGCGGAAAACCGATTATGAAATCCGCATCAATACCTCTTTCGACGAAGTGATTCGTGCCTGTGCACGGCACGATGTGAAAGACGAAGATGGGATCTGGTTGAGCGAAGAGATGATTAATCTTTACGTCCAATTGCACAGGCGCGGTACCGTGCATTCGGTCGAGGTCTGGATTGCAGGCGAATTAAGCGGTGGTCTCTACGGCGTAGCGATTAAAGGCGCGTTCTTTGGCGAATCCATGTTTACGCGCAAGTCTAATGCTTCGCAGATTGCCCTCGTCGCTCTGGTGGAAAGATTGCGCGAACGTGGTTACAAATTACTTGACGCGCAGATGCGAACGCCGCACATCTCGCATTTCGGGGCGATTGATTTGACGCACGTTGAATATTTGAATTTACTTGCGAAGGCAATATCCTATGATTGCTCTTTTGTTTGACACTGGGTGTTGCATTGCAGAGCTTGAGTCATTGGTGGTTTGCGAATCCGCGCAAGCCCAGGCGCTAGAGTTAATTTCATCTTTTATTTTTTATTCAAGCGCAAAGAAAACTGGTGGGACTTTTATTTAATTTGTGTTTATAATCTCAAGTCCAGGCCCTGTAGCTCAGTGGATAGAGCGTCAGCCTCCGAAGCTGGAAGTCGTAGGTTCGATCCCTACCAGGGTCACTTGATTCATCTCAAATTCTTATCAAAAAGCTTCTTCAAACAATCTAACTTGAGCCCTGCTTTGCGATGGGTTATCATCGCCCGCAACTGAAATCAGCAAGAGTTTATTGCACAACAAGGAGGCTTCGAGTATGCGCTTCTTCTATTTTCATCTCATGTGCTGGCCTTATCTGCCGGAAGATTTTAATGAAAAATATGACTCGGCATGGGTGTGGGTACCGAATATGCTCTTTGACCCGGAAAAGGGCGGCGACCTCTACAATGAATATATCAACTCGCTGGTCTATGCCGAAGAATTAGGCTTCGACGGCGTCTGCGTCAATGAGCATCATCAGAACGCTTATGGCTTGATGCCTTCGCCGAATTTGATCGGCTCGATTCTTGCCCGCGAAACCAAGCGCGTGAAAATCGCTATCATCGGCAACGCCTTGCCGCTGTACAATCCGCCGACGCGCATCGCCGAAGAGTTCGCCATGATTGATTGCATTTCGGGCGGACGATTGATTGCCGGTTTCGTAGTTGGCGGCGGTCCTGAATACTTTTCGTTTTCTATCAATCCAACAGAAGCCAGAGAACGTTTCCGCGAAGCGCACGATTTAATTATAAGAGCCTGGACGGAGCCTGGCCCCTTCAGGTTTTTCTCGAAGCATTATCATTTGAATTATGTGAACCCCTGGCCCAGACCCATTCAACAACCGCATCCGCCGATTTGGATTCCCGGCGTTGGTTCGATTGAGACCATGGAGTTCGTAGCCAAACATCATTATTCCTACATGGGCATCCCGTATTTCCACATCAATGTTTTCAAACGCACGTTCGATATGTTCCGCGAATGTTGCGAAAAAGAAGGCTACACGCCAGACCCTGAACAGATGGGTTGGATTATTCCAACCTATGTTGCAGAGACAGACGAGCAGGCGCGCAGAGAATTTGAGCCGCATCTGTGGTACTTCGCCAAGACCTTGCTCAAAGGCATAGACATAACGCCGCCCGGTTACACCTCTGTCAAATCGGCGCTTTCCATTGACAAAAATCGCAGCAAGTTCTTGTTGAATGTTGATACCTGGGATCAGATTGAAGAAGGCGCTTATGCTTTGGTCGGGAGCCCTGCGACGGTGCGCGATAAGCTGATTCATTATCAGAAAATGCTTGGCGTAGGAAATATTTTAACGGCGTGTCAGATGGGTTCGCTGTCGCACGAACTGGCGCGCAAGAGCATGAAGTTATTCGCTGAAGAGGTGATGCCATATGTTAAACAAGCAACTGCAAGAACAGATCAAAGCGAAGATGTTAGAAGAGACACAGAGCCACACGCGGCTGATTGATGTGCAAGGGCGCAACGTTCAGCTCATGGAAGGCGGCGAAGGCGAGCCACTGCTTTATCTGCATTCTGCATACGGTGAAAATTTATGGATGCCTTTTCACGAAAAGTTGGCGCAGCAATTTCGCGTCCTCGCGCCGGCGCACCCTGGTTTTGCGATGACGGAAGGCATCGAAGAGATTTCATCAATGGAAGACGTAGCTTTTCATTATATTGACCTCTTGGATCGTCTCAATTTGGATGCGGTCAACATCGTAGGCGTATCGTTGGGCGGTTGGATGGCTGCCGAATTCGCAACGCGCTACCCGAACCGCGTTAAAAAATTGGCGCTTGGCGCACCCGCAGGTTTATGGTTAGACGAGCATCCCATGACGGATATGTTCGCGGCTCTAAACAGCACGGAAAAACTGAGGCGGATAAATTTTCATGACCCTGAATCGTTACTGGCGCAGATGTTGATACCCGATGAAGCATCGGATGATGAAAAAGCCGAAGCTTACAAAGCCTTGTCTGTGACAGCGCGTCTGTTCTGGAATCCTTTCGGGCATAACCCCAAACTTGCGGGAAGACTAAGACGCATCACCTCGCCGACGCTGATTTTGTGGGGCGATGACGACAAGCTGATCCCGAATGTTTACGCAGAAGAATGGCTCCGCCTCATCAATCATTCGCGTATCGTGACAATAAAAGATTGCGGGCATTTGCTGATGTTTGAAGGGGAAGCGGAATTTGTTTCCGCTATCACAGATTTTTTGATTTGAAAAATAGAATCAGTGCATAATGGTGTGGCAAGATTTGCGGTTGTACTTTTCAATAACAAAGTGCAACCGCCTGGAAAAAGAGTAAGAAATTTATGAATTGCGTCAGATATTCAATCCTCCTCGTTTTACTTCTAGCTATGCCTCTGCAAACGCTGTCTTCTGCTGTTTATGCTTTCAATACTATTGATGATGATTTTGCCAAGCTGATCGAAAAATTGAAGAGTCAATCGCCAAATGAACGACGCGAGGCTGTCGAAGCCTTGGGTTATCTCGAAGACAAACGCGCGGTCGAGCCTTTAATAAACGCACTGAAAGATTCTTCACCCGGCGTTCGTGCGGCTGCGGTTAGCGCCATGAGTGAGTACAAAGACAGCCGCGCCATAGAGCTTTTGATTCCTCTGTTGAAAGACGAAGTGGCTTTTGTTCGCAGCACTGCCGCAAGAGTCTTAGGCGATCTGGCAGATGCAAAAGCCTTTGAGCCTTTGACACAGGCTTTGTCTGATGAGAATTCAAGTGTGCGCGGCGCTTCGGCGATCAGTCTAGGCGCGCTCAAAGATCAACGGGCTGTTGAAAAACTGCTGCTGATGACCAGAGACACGGGACCGGATGTTCGTTCGGCTGTTGCGGCTGCTTTGGGAATGCTGAAAGACAAACGCGCCATTGATGCGCTGATTCAATCACTCAAAGATGAACACAAAATGGTGAGAGTTTCTGTCGCGCTCGCCCTGGCAGACATCGGCGATATACGCGCTACGCCTATGCTTCAAGAGGCGATCGCAAATGAAAAGGATGAGGAGACTCGTTTGCAGATGAAGGAAGCTTTGCAGAGATTGGGAAGCAGTAAGCAGTAGCCGGTAGCCGGTAGCCAGTCAATCGCTGGTTCAATTCTATACTTTTATTCGCCTGTAGAAATTTGGTATAGATAAAAGAGTTTTATACAAGAGGCGACAAACTGGCTACTGGCTACTGGCTATGATTCATCAGTTGGACGTTTTCTCATGCTCTTTCTAGCTCTTCGTCTTGCGACTTGAGATTTGAGGCGTTTTCGCTCTCCGGGCTTCAGATAGAACGAATGTTTCTTTGTATCTGTGATAATACCCTCGCGAGCCACCTGTCGCTTGAAGCGTCGAATCGCGCTTTCAATATTTTCGTTATCGTGAATCTGTACCTTTGCCACTAGACATCCTCCAAGTAAATAAAGTAAGCGAGTAGAATACACAAGCGATTGCGCGCCTGTCAAACGGTGGACGGATGCAAATCCCATCAAATGTCCGCAAATAGAATTCGATGACCGCGACAGCTGTTCGCATCAACGGGTAGATTTTTAAATGTAAAAAGGCGCGAAGGTTTGCGCATGAAATGGCTGCCGCACCTACTTTCAACATCACTCTGATGTAGCATCACGGGAACCCGCAGCATCGTTGGCGAAACTTTCTAAACAATTGCGACACAAGCAATCATGAAATTGTTCACGCATTTTTGCGCGTGTGAGGGCATCAAGTTTTACCTCCATACACCAACAGCCTGTCAGTCCAGCGCCGCACAGAAAATCCTCGCCGCAAGAGTCGCAGGGCATCGGTTGGCGCAAACTTGGAAAGAAGAAACCGCTTATTCGACGCAACGCCATAACAGCCTTTTAGATTAGATTCAATGACTCTCTCGCTTTTTATCAGGTCGCAGTGCGATCTGTCGAATCTATTTGTGCTTTCTGATTGATTCAATTTGCCGCAAACCGTTTTGGCAGCGCTTGCCCATTTTTTTCAGGTAGCCGAATTATTCGATCTTCCCTCCTGCTTAGTTCTGCAAATCTACACAAAAGACCACGCCGACCCGGTTGACCAAATAGACAAGCCCTGGATAGGCGGGCGGCAAAGCCAATGAAGAGGTGAAGAGGGTTAGGCTTTACCTCTTCATCTTTTTACCTCCTCATTCATTTATCGCCGATCCCAATTCCAGCGCATACCGACACGAAACGCGCGTCCGACTTCGGGGCGATAAATTGGCGCGGGAGAGGGATTCGCGCTTGGCGAAGTCGGCGGCAGAAACTTTCCTGTGTTCGGATCTTTGCTATTGGTGAAGTTGTCAACGGCAGTAAAGACTTCCAAGCCGCGATAAAGATTTTTCGCAACATAGAAATCCCATAGCGCAAATTTGGGCGCGATCGTGTCTGTTACCACTCCGTTCACAGTCGCACGTGAATTGATCCATGAACTGTAGAAAGTGCCACGCACATTGGCTCGCAAACCAAGCCGCTTGTTGCTCTCCCAGGCGAAGCGCGCATTGCCTTGATGCTGGTGTCTTCCCAGCAATTCCAAATTCGTAGCTTTGTCAAAAGCATCCAGATATGTATATGCGCCGCCAACGAGGAAACCGCGCGCAAGAGAGACATCGCTGTCAAACTCAATGCCTTGTGTCTGTGCGTCTGCAATGTTTTTGTAGAAAAAGAGCAGGCGATTGAGTTGCGGTTTGAACCGCGGGTCTATTCCTTCGCGGGCGATGAGGCCTGCGAGTTGCTGTGGGCTTGCGATAAAACCTAAACTGACCGAATCAATCAAATCGCGCAGGTCATTGCGAAAAAGATTGACGCCGAATCGAACGCGGCGATTTTTCGTCGTATAGTCGCTGCCGATTTGCCAAGAGTTGGCATATTCGGGTTTGAGATTCGGATTGCCAATAACTTGGTAAAAATTCGTAGGGTTGAGAAAACGAAAATAGAGTTGTCCCAAATCCGGCGCGCGGAACCCTCGACCATACGAAGCGCGCACCCGCAACGCATCCGTTATGCGAAAGTTCACGCCAGCTTTCGGCGATACAGCGTTGCCAAAAATCGAATGATTGTCGTAACGAAAACCCACTGTGACGGTGGCGCGATTGGCAAAACTGATTTTGTCTTGCGCCCAGAAGACGCGCGTGTCTGCACGGTTTCCACCATCGTCGCGCAAACGATTTGCGCCGCGATAACGGTCTGTCCAAAACTCGCCGCCGATTTGAAGATATTGCCGCTCACCCAGCAACGTCGAAACGGTCGCATCCACTTTGCCCAACCTTTCGTGGAGCGTGTCGGGAGCGAGTGGCACATTCAGAGGCAGCGCAAGTTTGCCGTTTGAAAGCTCATCGAAGCGCGCAAAATAGCCTCGCGCTTGCAGAGTCGTTCGTGTGTTGATTTGCCAGTTGGCAGTCAATCCGTAATTCTGCGACTCTTCATCAATGTCGCTGGTTTGCGATCCGAGTTCGCCGACTGAGCGACCTTCTTGATTCGTCCAATAGCTGTTGGCAAGCACGGAGAGTGAAAACGATGGGACGAGTTGATACTTGAATTTCGCCAGCACATCGTAGCGATGGAAGCCTGCGCCTGTCGTGTCAAAAGTTGTTGGCGTTAAATCGAAACCGTTGTTCTTGTGACGCTCGATGCTGAAGAAACCGCTGAACTGATCAAGCGCGAATCCTGCATCGGCGCGAATGTCAAAGGTTCCGTTATTGCCGCCCGATGTCGTCAGGGCGAACTCAAATGGCGAAGAAGGTTCGCGGGTGATGAGATTGATTACGCCGCCGATTGCGTCCGAACCGTAAAGCGCAGATGAAGCGCCTTTGACAACCTCAACGCGATCCAGTCTGCCTACCGATTGCCGATCAAGATTCAACACGCCGCGCTTGATGCCTCGCGCTCCGACTAGCGGTTGCCCATCGAGTAGCACCAACACCTGACGCGAATCAATACCTTGAATCTGTTCGCCTGCCGCGCCAGCCGTTTCAGAACCGCGCCGCGTCACCACGCCCGGCACTTCGCGCAAAACTTCTGCTACGGTTTCATACCCTGTGTCGCGTATGCGTGAGCGCCCTATGACTTCAACGCGAGTATTCAAACTCTCGCGCAACTCTTCCTGACGCGATCCTGATACAACCGTCACCCGCTCGGTGAGTGGCGCGGGCGCAAGTTTAAAATCAACCGCATTGGAACCCCTCGCTTCTGTCTCGAGGATCTCAGGCGCAAAGCCGTTCGCGCTTGCTGTGAGGCGATACAGCGCGACGCGAATGTTTGCGAAAGAGAATGTGCCGGCTGCATCTGACAAGACTGTGCGCTCCAAGCCGGTTGACAGATTGACAAGGGTGACCGATGCTCCGGCGATTGCTGCGCCTGTTGAATCCGTCACCCTGCCGCGCAAAACCAAAGCGTCATCCTTGGCTTGCGCAAAAAGCGGCGCAGCCAAGCTCAACAAAAGCACGCTTGCGATGATCACTCTTAAGCTGATGAATTGAGACAACGACAACTTGGGTCGCCTTTTGATTGATTGATTGGTAAACATAATGAATCCCTCCTACGACACAACTTTTAGCCTTACTACTTCGCAGCCTGTTCGCTTGCTGACTTCGATTTAGGATGGCGAATTTCTACTATGCGTGTGGTCAGCTTTCCGTCTTCCGCGCGAACGATTCTTCGAGAGGTCGGATACCACAAACCCAACTTCTTTTCATAAGAATCAGTGAACATATCCAAGCGTTTAAGCTGCCCTGTCTTAGCATCGAA
>JANMSG010000673.1:0-3256 GCA_031389065.1 Acidobacteriota bacterium
ACTACTGAGGCCGGAGAAGCGATCAGGAAACACTTGAAGACGTAAAAATTAGAAAGGGAGAGTAGGAGTAGGGGAGTGGAGAGATTTAAAGTCTCGATTGGTTTCCCCTTTCTGATTTGTTTCGAGCGGACAAATGCTCAACAAATAAATTCCAGGTCTCCCCACTCCCTCACTCCCATCTTCAAATTAGTGCAATTTCCCGTGTCCGTTGGACTTCGCTCGCTCCTGCATTTGCAGGCGTGTCGTGTAGTTTGAGAGTGTGCTGTTGATCAGAGTTTTCAATCGTATCAATCTACTTCTGGTTGAAGTCATTTCTAAAAAAGCTTGTTTCACATCATTTTCAATCGGCAGCAACGAAGCGATGTGAAGAGAGAAGGCTTCCGGGTCTTCAGGCAAGTCAGGATTGAAAAGCGCGTCAGTTTCATTGAGGCTTTGCGCCGCCGCGACCAGCTCTTTGCTGGTTTTCGACAAGCTTTTAAACAACTGCGTCAACTCTTCGTCATGTTCAGGTTCGTCCGTAAAGGTTTCAATTCGCGCAATCAAAAAGGGAAGCGTTTGATTGTAGCCTATCACTTTGTATCGCATCACACCGGACGAGATTAAATTCATGCGACCATCTTCGAGTGGCATTACCGCGTTGATCTTTGCAAGACAACCGATGCTGCCGATTTCAGGCAATGTCTCTTTGCCTACATTTGCCTGGTCTCTGAATGAAAGCCCGAATATTCCGTTGTGATCTATGGCATAGCGCATCATCTCTTTGTAGCGTTCTTCAAAGATGTGCAGCGGCAAAAGGGTGCCGGGAAAGAGAACCATCGCCAATGGAAAAATCGGAATCTCATCCGGTATTTCAAACTTTTCGGTTTCCATACGCAAAAGTATAACACCAAAAATAGGCTCTGCCAGAAGCCTGTACAAAAAAGCTTTTAGAACCTAAACCACATAGCCTCACTCTAAAACATCCGTTGAGAGATGGCCTTTGGCCGCCAACGATTCGCTAGCGACGACAACGCCTGGTAGTGACCTAAAGTTATGGTGTTAGGTGAGAACCCGCGAAGCGGGTGAAAGCATAAAGCCCAGCCTGTAAGGGCTGGGTATGGTGAGCCTCCTCATAGCCCCACTAGCCCGCGAAGCGGGTGATAGATAGGATGAATCCCGTCTATCACCCGCTTCGCGGGCTCGCTTAGGTGTCGGGCATCTGTCGACGGGCTAACACCCGTGGCTTTATGCTTACGCCCGCTTCGCGGGCTATGAAACAGCACTATCAGATTAGGACACTACCATCGCGTGCGGGTGTTAGACCCTGGCGCGATATTGCGGTAACATTACTTATCCGGTTTTACCAGAATTAAGCTTGCGGCGACTTGCTCCATTGAAAAACTACAGTGTAAAACACGAAGGATGAAAATCAATGGATAGTAATTCTGGACAAACTACCTCCATCTGGATGGCGACGGCAGAAGTGCCAGCGCAATCTCCACTCAACGAAAATACTCATGCAGACATTTGCATAGTCGGCGCAGGCATCGCAGGGATGACCACCGCATACCTGTTGGCACGTGAAGGCAAGTCCGTCGTTGTGCTCGATGATGGTCGTATCGGCGGAGGCATGACGGAACGTACAACGGCTCATCTCTCCAATGCGATTGATGACCGCTATTTTGAGATCGAGCGGCTACACGGAGAAAAGGGGGCGCGACTGGTTGCGCAAAGTCACACGGCGGCAATTGATCGCATAGAAGACATCATTTCTGAAGAAGGAATTGATTGTGAATTCGAACGGCTCGATGGCTACCTCTTTGTTCCAACTGGTGAGTCGAAAGAGATTCTCGAACGTGAACTGAAAGCAGCACATCGAGCGGGACTCACAGATATTGAGCAGGTCAAACGTGCACCGATGGATTCTTTCGATACAGGCAGGTGTTTGCGCTTTCCACAGCAGGCGCAGTTCCATCCTTTGAAGTATCTAGCCGGACTTAGCCGAGCGATTGAGCGAGATGGCGGGCGCATCTTCACAGGAACACACGCAAGCGAGATGGAAGGCGGCGCGCAAGCACGTGTTGAAACCAGTGGAGGGTTCGTCGTGACTGCCGATGCGATTGTGATCGCGACAAACACTCCGATTAATGACATTGTCACCATACATACTAAACAGGCTCCTTATACTTCCTATGTCATTGGCGCAAGAGTTCCTGCAGGTTCCGTCACCAAGGCACTCTATTGGGATACGCCCGACCCTTATCATTACATTAGAATTCAAAGCGTTTCTTCTGAAGCGGGTGGCGATTACGACGTGCTGATCGTCGGAGGTGAAGACCACAAGACAGGGCAGGAAGACGATGGTCACGAGCGCCACGCAAGGCTTGAAGCGTGGGCACGAGAGCGATTCCCGATGATTGAGCAGATAGAATTTCGTTGGTCTGGTCAGGTTATGGAGCCTGTTGATGGAGTTGCCTTCATCGGCCGCAACCCAGGCGACCCGCAAAATGTTTATATCGCAACCGGGGATTCAGGAATGGGTATGACGCATGGCACGATAGCCGGAATCCTCATCACCGATTTAATTATGAAGCGCCAGTGCTCCTGGGTGCCGCTCTACGACCCTTCGCGCTTAACTCTGCGCGCCCCTTTGGAATATGCGAAAGAGAATCTCAATGTTGCGGCGCAGTATGTGGAAGATTATTTGACGGGTGGTGATGTGGGTTCCGTCGAAGAGATTGCCGCAGGCGAAGGGGCGATCATTCGACGCGGGCTGTCAAAGGTTGCTGCTTACCGCGATGAACATGGGGCGCTGCATGAATGTTCAGCAGTTTGTCCGCACCTTGGCTGCATCGTAAGTTGGAATGGCGTAGAAAAGACCTGGGATTGTCCGTGTCACGGCTCGCGCTTTGACCATCACGGGCGCGTGATAAACGGGCCAGCAAACACTGACCTTGCAAGCGTCGAGGAAGAACATAACTTATCTGCTCAGAAATCAGCAGGCAAACTTTCGGATTCGTAGGGGCAACTTGTTTTACGTACGTGTTGAGGAAATCCAAATGTGCGCCGGAGGCGCAGCCAGAAGGTAGCCAGATGTGTAACGTCTGGAAAAATGCGCATCCGTTTCGTGCGTTGAAGACGCGCCACACGCTTTGTCCCACTTCTTAACCGGGGTTGTGGTTGCATTCCGGTTCCCGTGTTTCCACCTCTGGCTACTTTCTCAGCGCCGCTTTGCGGCCAACGACAAATTCTAAATACGCTCTTAGTAAAAGGGCTA
>JANMSG010000695.1:0-2622 GCA_031389065.1 Acidobacteriota bacterium
ATGCCTCGCCTCCTTTTCGCGGCTTCAGCAGCGAGAAAATAACCATCGCCAGGGCTGAGAACACATACGCCGCGATGCCCGAATAATAGGGCCCGATCGCCTTCGCCAGATCGCGTGTTGCCGGAGTTTTTTCAAGCACCAGGAACGCAACCGGTATCGCAGCCGCAAAGATGATCGATCCGAAAGCTCCCCAGCTATTTGCACCTTTCCAAGCGATTCTTTTGCGACTCCGGCAAACGATTTGCGTACCAATCCGGGAACTTTTATGGGAACGGTCGGCTATATGTCGCCCGAACAAGTCTTGCGAGAGGCCGTTGACCATCGCACGGACATTTTCAGCTTGGGCGTAGTGATGTACGAAATGCTTGCCGGCGAAAGACCGTTCAAAGGGAAAAGTTCGGCAGAAATATTTGACGCAGTTTTGAATCTCGATGCTGCGCCGCTTCAAATTGAGAACCCTCCTGTTGAACCTCTTGTCCAGCGCGCTTTGACGAAAGATCGAGAGTCACGTTATCAAAGTGCAGACGCTATGTTTATAGATTTGAGGCAACTGGCGCAGGGGTTGAACGCAGACAACAATTTGCCTTCTGAAAGAAAAACGCCATCATCAAAACACGCTTTGTGGATACGCAGAGCTGCCTGGGTTATGAGCGGATTGCTTTTGATAAGCGCTGTGGTTTATCAGGCTGCGCAGTTCAATCGCTTGCCAGGCACTTCCATACAACCTGCCGTTATCGCTGCGGCAAAGCCTTTTTCGCAAACCCAGGCATTAGAATTCAACCCGTCGTTTTCGCCTGATGGGCAAGCAATTATTTTTGAAAGCTTTGCCTATGGCACATCTGATATTTATATCCAACGCATAGGCGAGAGAGCCGCTATTAATCTCACACAAAATTATCCGTACCATGCATCGCAACCATCGTTTTCACCCGATGGCGAGCGCATAGCATTTTGGTCAGGCGGCATCTGCACAATGAACGCGACAGGCGGAGATTTTAGAAAACTCTGCGAGGAAGGTCACAATCCCGCCTGGTCGCCTGACGGCAAAGAGATTGTCTTTGCGACCGATAGAACCATTGATTCCGGTCGCTCGATTGTGCCCAGTCAGCTTTGGATTATTACTATTGAAACGGGCGAAAAACGATTATTGACAGAAGGCGATGCCGCACAGCCTAAGTGGTCTCCGCATGGGCAACGAATCGCTTATTGGAACACCCATCACGGCGGACAACGCGACATCTGGACGATGCCAGCAAGCGGCGGCGATGCAGTTGCAGTCACGGATGATGAATATGAGGATTGGGGTCCGGTGTGGTCCCCCGATGGTACATACCTTTATTTTCTGAGCAATCGCGGCGGCAGCATGAACCTCTGGCGCGTAGCGATTGAAGAACAAACAGGAAAAGTTTCCGGACAACCGGAGCCTGTGACAACACCGGCGGTTTTTTGCTGGCATATCTGCTTTTCACCTGATGGCAAGCGAATCGCATATGTGCAAGTAAATAAAAAGGGCAACATCAACCGCCTGGCATTCGACCCAGTGAAGACCAAAGTGTTGGGAGAACCTGTCTCGATAACGCAAGGTTCAAGCTTTGCCACAGAGCCTGATATTTCAAGCGACGGTCAAGCGCTGGTCTATAGTTCATTTGGCGATAAACAGATTGATTTATTTGCCATGAATCTATCGTCAGCAATAGATAGCAGAAAAGATACAACCCTTGTGGAGAATAACTACGCGCTTCGCTTAACGGACGACGCATTTAAGGATAGCGCTCCGCAATGGTCGCCTGACGCGCAAAGAATAGCTTTCTATTCTGATCGAAGCGGCACCTATCAGCTATGGTTGATCAACAAAGATGGTTCCAACCTGCAACAATTAACTTTTGAAAAAGACGGCAATATATATACTCCTGTGTGGTCGCCTGATAGTTCAGGCATTGCTTATACTATGAAGGATGCAAAATCACTCAGCACATTTGTTATGAAAACCAATCAAAATTGGACAGAACAAGTGCTACAACCCCTGCCGAAATCCGACCCGCTGGTCAGCAATTTTATTCCATCGTCCTGGTCTGGTGACGGATTAAAACTTGCCGGTTGGCAGCAGTGGATGGATAAAGGAAAAGCCGGAATCTTTGTTTACTCGTTCGCGTCGCAAAGCTATCAGAGATTGACAACTTCCGGGCGGTCCCCTGTGTGGATGAGCGATAGTCGCCGCCTGCTGTTTATTGACCATGAAAATCTTTACATCCTGGACAGTTTGGCGAAAAAACCGAAGATCATTTATGCGATCAATTCGATTGCCCGGACTGATATAGCAGGCATCACCCTTAGCAAAGACAACCGACAAATTTATTACAGTCAGGTGACCACAGAAGCCGATATATGGGTAGCTGAAATTCGCTAACTGCTTAGTAGTGTCCTAAAGTTGTGGTGTTATGTGAGAAGTAGCGAAGCGGGTGAAAGCATAAAGCCCAGCCTGTAAGGGCTTGTCATTACCCAAATCTTTTGCATTTGTGCGCATCGGTTTGGCAAAGGCATTGTTTACTCAACTTCGGGGAGTAGCGAAGTGAGGACTTTTCGGGAAGCCTTTGCTTCCGGCGACACTAAGTCTTTTATATT
>JANMSG010000733.1:0-1824 GCA_031389065.1 Acidobacteriota bacterium
GTTTAGCGAGCGGAGCGGTTTTGTTAGGTGCTGTCGGCGGTCCGCAATACGATAAGAATCCGCGAGGCTTGAAGCCCGAAGATGGTTTGTTGGGTTTGCGAAAGGCTTTGCAAGCCTTTGCCAATCTTCGCCCGGTAATTGTTTACAACGAATTAATTGATGCCTCGCCGCTCAAGTCTGATATTGTCAAAGGCTGTGATTTGCTCATCGTGCGCGAGCTTTTGGGCGGTCTCTATTTTTCAACGCCTCGTGGTTTTGAAGAAGAAAATGGACAACAAATTCGCGCCTTCAACACCTTGAGTTACACCGTCGCAGAGATTGAACGCATCGCGCATTTTGCCTTCAAAGCCGCTGAAAAACGTCGCGGACTGGTCGCTTCGGTTGATAAAGCGAACGTGCTGGAAACCTCGCAACTCTGGCGACAGGTGGTTGAACGAGTAGCGACCCAATACCCGAATGTCAAACTCGAACACATACTGGTTGACAATTGCGCCATGCAGTTAGTGCGCGAGCCGCGCCGCTTTGATGTTGTGCTTACGGAAAATCTATTTGGCGATATTTTGTCCGATGAAGCGGCGGTGATTTCCGGTTCCATCGGAATGCTGGCGTCGGCAAGTCTTGGCGGACCTGTTGGGCTTTACGAGCCTATACATGGTTCCGCACCTGACATCGCGGGAACCGGCAAAGCCAATCCGCTCGGCACGATTGCTTCGGCGGCGCTGATGTTGCGCTATTCGTTCAGTCTTGAAGAAGAAGCTCGCGCCATTGAAAACGCCATTAATGCGGCACTGGCGCAGGGGCTTCGTACGGCGGATTTAGCTAGTGGCGGCACCTACATTTCAACAAGCGAGATGGGCGATGCGGTGTGTCAGGCTACGCTCGGCAAGTGGTCAACCGCCAGCGAATCATAGCTCGGGGAAACTGGCTTGTTCGATTAGAGGTCATCTCTGATTGCAAGAGGCTGGTAGTTGGCAGACCTTCTCTGCAGTACACATAATAGCTACAAGAGTTGTAAAAAGGAGAAATCTCATCACACCTTGTAAGCATAGGTCTATCTGGCAAAACTTGCAGGGTTTATGGTAGTTGCGCAATGAGAAGGGAAGTTTGGAGTACCGCATTTATGCGGCAGATTGCAAAAGCGAAGCCTTCCGCCTGAAGGCGGGACTCCAAACTTTTAGGTAGGACAGACAGGGAGTACATATGGATTTAATGCAGCTTGAAATGTTTGTTGCGATGGTTGAAGAGAGCAATTTTCACAAAGCGGCGGAGCGCGTCTTTCGCACTCAACCGGCTTTAAGCATGGCGCTTCGCAAGCTTGAGCAAGAGATTGGTGCAGCGCTTTTTGATCGCACAAATCGCAATGACTATTCGCTCACAGATAGTGGTGAAGTGCTCTATGATTACGCCAAGCGATTGCTCAATCTGCGCGATGAAGCCTTGACCACCCTCAAACAATTGCACACTCTGCAAAGTGGGCGGATTCGCGTCGGCGCCAATGAAAGCACCAGCCTTTATCTGCTGCCGCAAATCATTCTCGCTTTCCGCGACCAGTATCCGCGTATCAAGATTGAAGTTTTTCGACAACTGTCGGCAAAACTTCCTTATGAAATACGCCAGCGCAATCTTGATGTGGCGATCTTGTCGTTTCTGCCGGAAGAAAGCGACCTGGAATCCACTTTAATTATGCGAGACAAACTGGTCTTAATCGCCAGCCCTGAGCATCACCTGGCAAAAGAGAAGCGCGTTCATATACGCGATCTCGGCGGCGAGGCTTTCATTGCTCATAACGCGCATTCGCCGGCGCGTCAAAAAGTCATAGACACA
>JANMSG010000776.1:0-15074 GCA_031389065.1 Acidobacteriota bacterium
GGAAACTCTATGGTGTGATATTGCATAACGACCTTCTTTCGGTTTGGTGTTGGTTTTGAACAATTCATTCAACCGAAAAAGGTCTTTTTTTTCAATTTGTCAAGGAGCCAGGCTTACAAAACGACTTTGCAATAGCCCTAGCCTTGAAGGGGAACGGCTTGCTTAAAATCCAAAATGTATAATTCGTATGGTTCCCCGAAAAAACCTTTTGGAACTCAACAAAATTTTGCCTCCCCCTCTCTCCCTTTCTCTCCCTCATTTATTTCTGGTCGCCTTGCCTAATCCACTCTTCATTGAAGTGCGCGTGTTTGATGGATTTTCTCGCAGCGCGACCTTGCGCATCTTTAACCAGGTCTTTTTTATTCAAATGGAAGCTATAGCTTGTATGTAAAGAACCGTCTCGCGCTTGAATGATGGTCGGATAATGATAAGCACCCGCTTCAACACCCGGCGCGTCGTATTCGAGACGGCGTTTCCATTTCCAGGTTTTGCCTTCGTCGTCTGAAATCGCTACGGCAAGGCTGTTTCGTGCGATCTCTGTGTCGTTGTAAATCAAAGCCCAATGCCCGTTGCGAAGTTGTATGATTTCGGCACCTGCGCCGGGGTTCGGAATGTCACTGTCAAGGACTTTACTCCAGGTCAAACCACCATCTGTTGATTCAGATTTGTGCAGCCGTTTCGGCGCAGGACCATTGTCGCGCATCAAGGTGAACAGTGTGCCGTCTCGTTTTTTAACAATGCTCGGTTGAATGTTGCCAAGCCCGACGAGCGGCGTGCTGGTCTTCCAGGTCTGTCCCCAATCGTCTGTGATTGCCATTAGCGAAAATGAAAAACCGTCGGAATAAAGCGGCACAATCAAACGTTTGCCGTCGAGTACAAAAGGATGTGCGCGCGTCATCCATCCAAGACGGCGAAAGAGTTTGTCAGCGGCGTGTTTCCTTGTCGCTTCGATGAAATCACGAGCGCGTTTTTGTTGCGCTTCGGGCAAATCTTTCACCTGTCCTTCAAATTCATTCATCGCTGCATTGACGGTTTGTTCAAACTCCGCGCCGGGTGTGATGTGCATGACTTCGTTGGTGCTCCAGCGCGGCGAGCCATCGGCTTTTTGATAGTCCGTAGAGATTTTGTACTTCATCAAAGCCGTGTGCCATTCGTTTGCTAAGATCGTAGGCCACAATAGCCATAATCTCTGTTGCGGGTCTATGAACATCGTGCAGTTGGTGTCGGGGTAATGGGGCGTGTCAGCCATCGTAAATCTTGGACTCCAGACTTTTGAGCCTTTGCGAAGCCGCGCGCCTTCAATCTTCACATCATCGGCGGTGCGTTCCCCTGAACCGTTAAACCAGCAAACCAGCAAATCGCCGTTGGCAGCTTCAACGATGCACGAAGAATGATTGTGCCAGTGTTCAAGCGGAAAAATTAACTCAGCCGAATGAAATGGCGCAGCCTGTTTCTGTTGGAATGCCATTGATGGCATACCGAAGAGAATTGTGCACAGCAAGAGAGCGAAAATTGTTTTCATAGCCGCATAGAAAACACCTTTTTGCTTGCCAGGTCAAGTGCAATATTTCGCTCTGTCTGCTGTGCGGCGCGTTGTGCTAAACTTTTCGGCTTATGAATGCAGTTCGTGAAATGCAAATAGGCAATGTCAAAATCAGCCCTGCACTGGTGCTTGCGCCAATGGCAGGGGTTACAGATTCGTCTTTTCGTCGGTTGATTAAAGAACTCACAGGCGTGGGGCTAATCGTCACGGAGTTCATCTCTGTCGAAGGCTTGACGCGCGGTAATATTCGCACCCATCGAATGATGAAGTTCTTGCCGGAAGAACGCCCGCTTTCGATTCAAATCTTCGGTCACGATGAAAACCGCATGGCTATGGCTGCCGAATTAATTGAAGAAATCGGCGCAAATATCATAGACATCAACTGCGGTTGTCCCGCCAAAAAAGTTACCAATAACGGCGGCGGCTCTTCGCTGTTAAAGAATCTGCCGCTGCTTGAAAAGATTCTGCTTAGCATTCGCAGTCGCGTGAAGATTCCCGTGACCATGAAGATTCGCACAGGTTGGGATGAGACAAGCATCAACGCCGTTGAAGTCGCAAAGATCATCGAAGGCAGCGGCGGCAATATGGTCGCCATTCACGGGCGCACCAAGGCGCAAGGCTACAGCGGACGCGCCAATTGGGATGTCATTGCAGCGGTCAAACGAGCCGTAAAGATTCCCGTGATTGGTTGCGGCGATGTGGTCACTGCGGAACAAGCCATCGAGCGATTCAACGAAACAGGAGTAGACGCGGTGATGATTGGTCGCGGCGCGATTTCTAATCCCTGGATCTTTCATCAGACCGTTGATTTGATGGAAGGCAGAGCGCCTTATCAACCGAGCTTTGCCGAAAAACAGAAGGTCTTACATCGCTACAGCGAATTGTTGAAAGACGAGATGCACGAGCGCGCCCTGTGTGGAAAGTTGAAGCAGATGTGCGGCTATTTTACGCACGGACTTGCGGGCGGCGCGCGCTTGCGTGAAAGAGTTTTTCATTCGCAATCGGTCGCTGAAATATTCGACCAGATAGATGAATACTTCACTTCGATGATCGAGCGCGGTGTTCCACCCGATTTATCGCGTGACGCGGATAAATCTATACATGAACACGCCCGCGACCCGAAGACTGCGGAGTTCACGCGCGCGGCAGAGATCAATATATAGATGTCGCACGAGCATCGGTGGTATTCAGAATTCGGGTTTTACTTTGAGATAATTTTTGTTTTCAATTTTCTTAATTTTGCTATGATGCTGACGGCGCTCAGACCCTTAATTTTGTAATCGAAAGGCATGACCCTGATGAAATTTTCTGCTCGAACTCAATCCCATTCTCATCGAAAAAAACTTCTCAGCATTTGGCCTCTCAATTTGGTGTTATTGTTTTTGTTAGGCTCTACTGTTTCAGCGGCAGACAGCGATTTCACAGGCAAATTCGAGCCGCGCTTGGTAGCCAACACCGAAGACTTCGAGCAAGTGGTTTTCAAACCTTTCCGCGAGTTGTCGAAATTCAAATTTGCCAAACCCATCGAAGAAGGCGCGACTGTAACCGCAGCTCGTTTGTATCAAGCGACCACAGATAAATCTGCAATCCTGGCTTTGTTGATCGAACCTGAAGGTGAAATGCCTTATCTATACGCGGATGTTGATATGAACAACGCCTTCGATGAAAACGAACGCTTTGAACTCAAGCCTGATGAAGAAGAAGACAATCCCTATATTAAGGAGGTGGTTATCGCGCAGCCGCTCAAAGAAGGCTTTTTCCCCAGCTTTCCTGTACTGGTCAAATATTTTAAAAATGTTCAATACGGTGAGATGAAACCCGGCGAGCGGCTTATCGTCGAAACACGAAAAGCCTTTGCGAAAGGGTCTGTTGATATTCAAGGCAAAAAGACGCTCGTGCAATACGACTACAACCCGCGCACCAAAAAGATCAGCGCGACCAACGGCGTGTTTGGCATTGATTGCGATGGTGATGGCGAGATAGATATGGAAAGGTTTTCTCCTGAATCCGCCGAAGCTCAGGAAGAGGCGATTATCTTTCGCGTTGGCAATACCTATGTCTCGACGAAAAAAATTGATCTGGAAAAAAACCTGATCATCTTGAAGAGCAATTCTGCGGCGGATTATAAACGCATAGAAGTGCGAATGGGCGAGCAAATGCCTGATTTCGAGTTCACCGATTTCAACGGCAAGAAACGTAAGCTGTCGGAGTTTCGCGGCAAGTATGTTTTGCTAGATTTCTGGGGAATGTGGTGCGGTCCTTGTCGGCAAGAGTTGCCTTATCTAAAAGCCGCTTACTTGCGTTTTCAAGCAAGAGGATTTGAGATTTTAGGCATGAACACAGATGACTCCGGCGTGCTAGCTCAAGTCAAAGGCACGCTCGAAAAAAACAGTATGAATTGGACACAAGCGAAACGTGAAAGCATAATCAGCCTGATTCGCAATCTTCGCATTCATTCGTACCCGACAACATTGCTCATAGATCCGGAAGGCAAAATTCTTTCGCTCAATAACACCAAGAAAGACCAGCCCTCATTACGAGGCAAAGATTTGCTCAAGAGCCTCGACGAGTTGTTGCCACCCTAATGATTGAGCGCGGTATTGTGATTGATTTATTGCGCGACGAAAGCAAAAATAAACGCGAACACTCCCGTGACCCGAAGATAGCAGAGTTCAGGCGGGCATTGGATATCGCCTATTAGTCCACGATTCATAAAGTGAGGAGTAGAAATACTACTTACAGAATTTGCAGCAACGAAAATTATGAAAGCTATGATGAAAAATTGAGTTTGCGCTGCACCGTGTTCGCAAGTTTTTTGAGAGGGTAATCGCATGAGCATAGATGAAACGAAGAGTTCTTACATGGAGGCTTTGAATCGCCTGATTGAAGATGTTATCGCGCCGCAAGCAACAGAGATAGACACGACCGGAGCCTTCCCCCGCGCCGCCCTTGACGGGCTCGGTGAAGCGGGGCTTCTGGGACTGATCAGCGCCAGCGATGTAGGTGGCTTGGGCGAGTCTCATCGCGCCGCCGCTTTGGTTGTCGAGCGCATCGCTTCGGTCTGCGCGTCGACGGCGATGGTCGTTTGTATGCACTATTCGGGAACGGCTGTGATTGAAGCGCACGGCGCGCGCGAGGTGCGCGAAGCCATCGCCAAAGGTCAACACCTGACGACACTGGCATTTTCCGAAGCTGGCTCGCGTAGTCATTTCTGGGCACCCGTCAGCACCGCTGCAAACGTCGAAAGTGGCATTCGCCTTGACGCGAAAAAAAGTTGGGTGACATCGGCGGGACAAGCCGATTCATATATCTGGTCGAGCCGTTCTCTGAACGACGATAAAACGATTACGATTTGGCTGGTTCCAGCCGCGACGCATGGCTTGCATATCCCTGCGCCGTTTGACGGGCTGGGACTTAGAGGGAATTACTCCTCGCCGGTTACCGCTGAAGGCGCTGTGATTCCTGCCGATGCGATGCTTGGCGCGGACGGCGGCGGCTTCGACATTATGATGGGCATCGTTCTGCCGTATTTTCAAATGATGAGCGCGGGCTTTTCCGTAGGGACGATGGAAGCCGCGACAACAAAATCTATCCAGCACATTACCAACACAACGTTTGAACATCTTGGGCAGACGCTTGCAGACCTGCCGACCATTCGCGCTTATCTTTCGCGTATGCGTATCAAAACCGATTCAAGCCGCGCTTTTTTACTTGATTCGTTGAACGCTTTAGAACAGGGACGTGAAGACGCGATGCTCAGAGTGCTGCAAGTCAAAGCCGCCGCCGGAGACGCTTCGACGGAAGTGACAGACCTTGCGATGCGCGTCTGTGGCGGCGCGGCGTTTCGCAAAGAGGTCGGCATTGAACGCAATTTCAGAGATGCGCGAGCCTCGCTTGTGATGGCTCCGACATCGGATGTGCTTTACGATTTCATAGGCAAAGCTCTTTGCGGGTTGCCGTTATTTGGTTAGGAGGGCGAAGGTATTTTTATGGCTAATACAGAAATATTTGTGTTGGGAGCGGTCGCTTACGACCCCAAAGTGGTGACGATTTGGGAAGGCTTCAAAGCTTATTTTGCGCGTCACAATTTTCCTTTCGACTTTGTGCTTTATTCAAATTATGAACGACAAGTGGAAGATCATCTGGCGGGACATTTTCACGCGGTTTGGAATTCGCCGCTCGCCTGGATACGCTCTGAGCGTCTGGCTCGCGTGGGCGGGCAAGAGGTCGAAGCGATAGCGATGCGTGATAGCGACCAGAATCTTACCTCGGTTATCGTCGTTCGTGCCGATTCAGACATTCAATCCATCGCCGATTTGAAAGGCAAAGTTGTCGCCGTTGGGGCGCTCGATTCTCCGCAAGCGACGTTCTTGCCGCTTCATCATCTGCGTGCTGGCGGTTTAACTCCCGACGTTGATTTCGAGGTTCAGTACAACGATTTGCTCGGTGGCAAGCACGGCGACCACATCGGCGGCGAACGCGAAGCCGCACGCTCATTGATTGCCGGGGAAGCCGCTGCCGCTTGCATCATTGACGCAAATCATCTTTTCTTCGTGAAAGAGGGAACCTTTCAAGCGGGCGCAACGCGCATACTGTCGCAAACCGAGCCTTATGACCACTGCAATTTTACGGTTGTGAAAGGTGCCGCAGATGATTTGGTGGAACGCTTCCGAGAGCTTTTGCTAGGTATGTCTTATGATGACCCAGATGTTCGACCGCTTCTTGATTTGGAAGGACTCAAGGTCTGGAAGGCTGGGCGCGTTGAAGGGTATCGCGCTCTTAATACAGCAGTTGACGAGATGAAGTTTTATGACGAAGACGGAAGAATTACCAAAGCGAATTATAGATATTAAAGATTTGGCGTTCGATCAAGGCGCGCATCTTTTGATTAACCAAGCGCTGATGGATACGCCTGTTGGCGAAAGGCTTGGCATCAAAGGGCGCGCCCCTGAACTTGCCGTACATCTGCGAGGCTGGTGCCGCGCTCAAGGTCACGAAACCGTTTGGTCTGCGACCGCCACAGAAACACCGGACGAAGACTCAAACGCTTCTTCGTTCATCGGGTGGATTGTTCGCGGCGGCGCTGGCATAGGGCGTTGGCGCGGCGCGCAAAGAGCAGGACTCCCCAATCCAAATCTTCCAGGCGCGGTGGTTGATCTTCCACATACTACCTGGGGCTTGGCAGCGCGCGGCGCAATGGTAGAATCGGGAGCGCCTGAATTTCATTTCGGACTCCAGACAAAAGCCGCTGTATGGGCTGAAAACATTCCACGTTTATACGCTCAGGCAGCCGCCGCGCAATGGGATCCTGCAAGCGCTATCAATTGGGATACTCCCTTTGAACTTCCCGAAGAGATCGAGTCTGCCATCGTGCAAATCATGACCTATTTGATTGAGAATGAGACGGTGGCGCTGCTTGTCCCGGCAAAGTTTCTGGCGCAAATTCATCCGCATTTCCGTGAAGCCATGCAGTTGCTAGCCATTCAGGTTGCTGATGAAGCAAGACACATCGAAGTCTTCACGCACCGCGCCCTGCTGCGTAGAAATGAACTTGGATTATCCACAATCAGTGGTCAAGCATCTCTGAAAACCTTACTGGATGAGCCCGATTTTACTCTCGCATCGTTTCTGTTGTCGGTTCTCGGAGAAGGCACCTTTTTGCATTTGCTCTGGTTTCTTGAACAACACGCGCCTGACCCTGTCACGCGCCGCGTCGCGCAACTGGCGGCGCAGGACGAAGCCCGCCACGTAGCATTCGGGATGGGTCATCTGCAATATCAAATCGCTATTGATCAGACGACACGGGAAAAACTCGCTGCCGCAATCAACCGGCGACACGACGCGCTTTCGCAAACCGCCGGGTTGAACGAAGAGGTTTTTGACGCGCTGGTTTTGTTAGCAGCAGGAGCTTGGACGCCGGAAGCGATTGCCGAAGGCTTTGCAAAAGTTCTGCGATTAAAAGAGGAGATGGATTCGGGCAGGCAAGCGCGGCTCTTAAAACTGGGCTTCTCGTCGCAGGAAGCGAAAGCGCTGTCTTCGCTTCACACACGCAATTTTATGTAGGCTAGCGTTACTGTTAGAAATAGGTGTTCATTTTTCGTCAGGGTCATTGAGTTCAGATTCGAGTTTTTCTAAATCCTTTCGGTTTTTCTTCAAATAGAAACGGATGAGAAATACCAGGAGAATCAGAGCAATCACAGCCAATAGGACAAGAATAACCGGTGGACTCATCATCCCTGTTTCTCCTTACCTCATAAAATACTACCTGAAAGTATCACACGCGTTTTCGCATACAGCCAGCAGTTTGTCACATTTTGAGAGTTACATATTTGTAAACCAAACGTGAGTTCGACATCAAGCAGTTGAGCCCCAACGGGGCGTAATTCAATAGCCCGGCGCAGCGCGCCGGGACCGCGTGACCAACAATCCACAAGCCCTGAAAGGGCGTCATAATGGGTTACAGGTTGAGGATTTATGACGCCCTTTCAGGGCTTTCGGGTGGGCAGCTTTCGATTCACAGGGCAACGCCCTGTGCTCTTGAATTGCGCCCCTTCAGGGCTTTGACCTGAAAAAAGCGTTTTATCTCGAACTCACGTTAAACCTACTCAACCACGGCAAGCTAATTGTCCGGCGATTTGGGTTTCAGGTCTTCGAGAAAATTTCTATCCTTGGTGCCGATATGACAGACCATGCAGGATTGTTGACCGCGCTCTGCTAAATCGGACACCAGCGCGTAGGTCAATCCTCTATCCGACCAGGTGATAACTTTCAAGCCGTCAACCGAATCGTAATGAAAGGTCAATCCTTTCGAAGAAATTTCTTCGCCGCCAGATGGCTGCGCTACTTCGTAGGAGGTGACGACCAGACTGATAGGGCGTGAATTCATTTCGTAAGCGACATAAGCCGCGTAATCGCTTTTGAAACCGACGAGGCGCGCTCCTTCCAAGGTGTAAAGTTTTTCCTGCCCGGATATCTCTTGATAATTCGGTAGCGTCAAACCGAATGAAACTTTGCCCGCGAACCATTTCGAGATCGCTTCGGGCGAAGCCGACATAATCTCTAAAGGCAACATTCCTCTTTGATGACGGTTGTGCGTGTCAACCGCCATCATTGCAAAATCCGACAGCGTCTGGATTTTCTGCTTTGTTTGCAAACCGATCTGCCAAACAATTGCCAAAGCGACAAACAAAACCAGCACGGCTATGGCGGCGGCTTTCTGCGGACTCGGGCGAGTTGCGCCAGTTTGCCAAAGTGATTTTTGAATGCGGCGGCGCAACTGAGGCGGCGCGGCATAAGGAGCGGGCGCATCATTCAAAATATTTTCAACGCGGGCGCGAAGTTCCGGCGATGATTTATAGAGCGGGCGCAAGTTGCGCACACCTTCAACCAGACGGCGTTGGTTGTTTAACGCATCGCGGCAAGTCTTGCAGTCATCCATGTGTGACTCGACAATCGCCTGTTCGCCGTCGCGCAATTCATCGTCGAGATAAAGATTGATTCGCGCTAAAATTTCTTCACAACTAATCATTACTTATTTCGCCTATATACTTACTCACACAATTTGAGTCTGCCACTGACCTAAGAGAACGCGCAATTTTTCTCTGGCGCGTCCAAGCCTGGACATTACGGTTCCCGCCGGACACTCTAAAATCGTAGCGATTTCCTGATAGCTGAAACCTTCGATGTCGCGCAGCAAAACGACCTCGCGGTAAACCAGCGGCAAGCTTTCAATCGCCGCGCGTACTTCTGCGCGCTCCAACTTGCTCACATAAACTTCGTAAGGACTCTGCGTCGCCTCATCTTTATAACCCTTGCCGTTTTCTTCCGAGTCAATTTCTACGAAGTTCGGACCGACGCGAGCGTGACGCAATTGATTGAGTCGAATGTTTCGCATAATCGCAAACATCCAGCTTTTCAAATTGCTGTCGGGCATCAACTGCCCAAAAGCGCGAACCGCTCTGAGGTAGGTCTCTTGCACAAGGTCTTCAGCTTCCGTCTGATTGCGGGTCAAAGACATGGCAAAGCCATAGAGCGCGTCCAGATGCTCCAGCGCCGTTTGATTGAATCCCGCGTTGTTCGGTTTAGACTCTTTCACGTCGCGTCTTTCAGTTTTACACCTTTTGACTTACAGAGTGAATAACACTTGGCGAAAACGAATATTCCCGAATCGAAAAAAAATCTTTTCGCGTGGAATAAATCTTTGCGTCGCGTGTTATTCAAAGTGCGACGCAGATTCAAGCATCAACAAGTCGTCGTTACAAATTTATAAAACAGACACAAGTATTAACCGTCGTAGCCGGATTCACAGACTCTTTTGCAGCCCTGTTTTATGGGCGTTTTTGCGAGTCTGGAGGAATACGGAGGGTTTGTCGGCGGTTGGTTTTTCGCACAGACCTTCGGGAGTATGTCGCGTCCGCCGAAAACCAACCGCTAAAAGATAAAGAGGTTGCTATGAAAACCACAAGCAAAAAAGAGACGTTGGTCGCCATTCCCTGGTCTTCGATAAAGTTCGCTGTTTTAATTGCGTTTGTCACTCTATCGCTGACGTTTGTTTTCAATTCTGTCGGCAGAGAAACAATTTCAGCGGCTTCAAACACTCCATCAAGCTCAAATAAATTCGAGGTGAAAGTGCCAAAAGGTTTGCCCGCCGATTTGTTCGAGCAGTTGATTCCGAAAGATAACCCTTTGACGGCGGAAAAAGTAGCGCTCGGCGAAAAGCTCTTTTTCGATAAACGGCTCTCCTCAGACAACACGGTCAGTTGCGCCACCTGCCACGATCCGGCAACTGCCCTGGCAGAATCGAACATGGTCGGCATAGGCATACAGATGAAGAAGGGGGCGCGCAACTCTCCATCCGTGATCAACGCCATGTTCAACGAGTCGCAGTTTTGGGACGGACGCGCTCCGTCGCTTGAAGAGCAGGCGAAACTTCCGATCATCAACTCGATTGAGATGGGGATGAAAGATCACAACGTAGTGGTCGCAAAAGTCAAAGAGGCACCCGAATACAAGCCTCTGTTTGCCGCCGCCTTCGGCAACGAAGGCATCACCATTGACACGATTGCCAAAGCCATTGCGTCATTTGAACGCACACAGCTTTCGGGCAATTCGCCTTTCGATAGATTTATGGCTGGCGATAAAAAGGCGATTTCCGAATCGGCGAAACGCGGATGGGATTTGTTCAACAATCAGGCGCGTTGCATCTCTTGTCACGCCTTCAACGAGTCCTCGCCCTTCTTCAGCGATTTCAAATTTCACAACATAGGGGTTGCTGCTAAAGATCAGAATTTCAGTTCGCTTGCCCGTCGCGCTCGTCAGATTATCGGTTCAAGCCCGGATGCAGCGGAAGCTATTGATGAGCTTGCACTGAAAGAAGGCTTTTCAGAATTGGGGCGTTTTCTGGTCACCAAACAACCGAAAGACATTGGCGCCTTCAAAACTTCTATGCTGCGCGACATCGAATTGACCGCGCCGTATATGCACAACGGCTCTGAAAAAACTCTGCTCGATGTCGTCAAGTTTTATGACAAAGGCGGCGAGTTGAATCCGAACCTGGATGGCGGGATGCGTCCCTTGAAATTGAAAGACTCGCAGATGGACGACTTGGTTGAGTTTATGAAAACCTTAACCAGCGACGACACGCGCCGCAAAATGAAAAGCGTGAAGCCGCAAACCCGCGCGCCGCATCCGAAATAAATTTCCTGGAAGCAGTTAGCCGCCCCTGGTGTGACAAACGATTCGGGATGTTTCTCGATAGGAAGAAAACCTGGAGCGGTCTCTGACGGCACTGAAACATAAGCGAAGGTATTTTAGAAACGCAACCGACACCAGATTTTTACAGACGCATGGGTAAGGAGCCTACAAACATGAATCCTCTAAAATGGATCAAGCGAAGAGAACAATATTTACTTGAGCGCGAGCAATGGATGAAAGATTTGATGACCGCCGGGCAGGTTGAAGCGGGGCGTCGCAAATTCATGAAGATGGCAGCCCTTAGCGCAGGAGCGGCTGTAGGAGCCAGTTTCGTGCCACATAGCTTTACGCTGGTTGACGTGGTGAACGCCAATGTGCAAAGCGGACGACCAGCTTTCAGCTTCGCTTACATTTCCGATTCGCACCTGTACGAAAAAACTTTGAACGAACGTTTCGTGCGACAACTCGAACGCGCCGTTGCAGATGTCAACGCCTTAGACCCGCAACCGGACTTCGTGCTCTACGGCGGCGATCTGGCGCAACTCGGAAAACCCGGCGAATTGAAACTCGGTCAACAAATTCTTAAAGAACTGAAAGCACCTGTGCGTATGATGGTCGGCGAACACGATTGGTTTCTGGACATGGGCGATTTGTGGAAAGAGATGTTCGGCGCGCCTACCTATTCGTTTGACCACAAAGGAACGCACTTCGTTACCTTGATGAGCGTCAATGAAAAAGATTTCTGGACAGCAAAAGGGCTGACCCCTATCGAGCGTATGCAGATTGTCGCAGGCCTTGATGACGGTCGTCAGAGCCGTTTTGAAGTAGGCAGTGAGGGACGCGAATGGCTCAAACGCGACCTTGCGAAAGTGCCGAAGACGACGCCGCTTGTGGTCTTTTCGCATTCGCCGCTCTACAAATATTACCGTGATTGGAACTTCTGGACAGAAGATGCGGAACAGGTTCAAGCTCTGCTGCACCCCTTTAAATCGGTCACCGTCATTCACGGGCACACACATCAAGTTCTGACCAATCGCATTGGCAACATACATTTTCACGGCATGCTTTCGACGGCTTGGCCTTGGCCTTATGCGCCTACGGGGTTGCCGCGTTTGACGGTGCAGATGAATCGTCCGGACCCTTTCAATCAAACAGATGGCATGGGCGATGGCGCGATTACGCTCAACAAGAGCGGCTATGTTGATATGCGCTACGATTTGTGGAATCGCAATCCGATGATTGTTTCAGAACGCTACCTGGCATCAAATGGCGCAATAGACGCGCCAGCGAAAACCACGCTGCCGTCGTATTGAAACGATGACTGATGAAATCTTTTGTTTAGAAACGGTCTCTGACCGCCAATGTTTCAAATGCAAAGGTAAGCGAGCAGTCTTTGACCGCTTCTAAACGGCGAAAAGTGTTCTCACAGGAGATTTAAAATGAAGAAAGATTGGCTGAAATTTGGCGCGCTCGTTCTATTTCTGGTGAGCGGAATTACGTTTTATCAGGTGGCGCAGGCACAGCAATCATTGCCTAAACATCGACCGGCGTCGGGCGATGGCAAAAATCTCGTCGTGCAATTGTGCGATGGAGAGACCAATCTCGCTGTATCTGGCGTTGATCCAAACGCACGATTGACTCCTGAACAAGCGCAAGCTGTATCGAATCAGTTGATGAGTATGTGGTTGTCGAAAAAGGATAAAGCGACGGCTGATGCCTGGATGAAAGAAGTGACAGTGTCTACGCAAACGCCTGCTTCTTCAAACAGCTCGCAAAAGAGTAAAAAACCTATAGATAAGCAAGGCACTTCTCTCGTTGACAAGGCAGCAGGGAATGGAAAAGAGGGGAAACAACCGGTAGATTTCAGCCAGCGCGATTATTCAATCTGGGATAAGGAATTAGCGAAAGAGGTTGAATACGGCAATCAACTTTTTCACAGCGATCAATTGATTGGCAGTACCAACGGCATTGCTTGCGCCATGTGTCATCCCAATGGCTCGAACACGCACCCGGAGACCTATCCGAAATTTCAAATCCAACTCAAGCGTGTGGCACTTTTGCGCGATATGATTAACTGGTGCATAGAAAATCCGGCGCGCGGTCCGCGCCTCGAAGCGGACGACCCGAAGATGCGCGCCCTCGAAGCCTACATTATGGCGCAACGTAAAGGCAAAGCTATGGAGCCGGGCAAGCATTGAGATTTGCAATAAGCCAGCCACAGATTGCGCTCAGGTCACGAATGGAACATTTTCGTTTCTCCATTTCATCGGTACTCATTCGTGAAAGCTTGCGTAATCTGTGGCTGCTTTTTTACCGCTAAAGAGTCTCGAATAGAGGTTAAATTGAGTCTCCTGTCTCAGACAGAGCGTCGGGCGTAATGAGCCCGACGCTCGGTGTTTGAACTCGGCTCAGACCTTCTCCACCAGTTCGGCTAGACGATCCCAAGACTCTGTTGCCCCTGCTTCCATTCCCATGTTGACCATGCCGTCGAGATCTTCAACTGTGTCATAGACAGCAGTACTCGTTACCTTGGTCTTGCCTTCGTGTTCCTCGAAGGTCACTGATTCGACCAAAACGTGGCCTGCCATCGGTTCAAATTCAAAGGTGTAAGAAAGTTTCTCGGGAGGCTTGACCTCCAGGTACTTGCCATTGAATGCAAATTCATTGCCCTAGGGATCGCGCTGGACATATCGCCAAATGCCGCCTGGTCTTACGTCCATCTTGTCAACCGTGGTGGTAAGGTTCCTTGGTCCCCACCATTGCGGTATACTCTGCGGATTGGTGAAGGCCTTCCAGACGAGTTCACGTGGCGCATCAAAGACGCGCTCCATAACGACCTCTCGTGCTTCCCGTTTGATAATAAAAGTAGCTTTTGCCATCGTGATTTCTCCTTTTAAATTATTTTAGGCTTTCAGCGAGCTTGTCGAAGGATTCGTTCCAGCCACCGTCAGCCATTTCTCTCATCTGTCCGGCAGGGAAGCCGACATGCCGCAGGGTCATCTTTGTCTTACCGTCCTGCTCTTCGAAGGTCACGGTTACCTGTAGTTCCAGAGGGAAGTCCTCACCCATTCCGTAGTGTGATGCTGGAACTACGTTGCCGTCTTTATCGGCGAAGGAATCGGTCATCACGAGCCGTTCCGGCGGAACGATTTCTTGGTACATGCCTGTACTCCAAAATTCCTTACCCTCAGGCGAGCGCATGCAGTAGAGATACTTCCCCCCTACCCTGAGATCAATCTTGCAGACAGGGGATGTATAGTCTTTCGGGCCCCACCAGCGCATGAGGCGCTCGGGCTCAGTCCATACCTGCCACACGAGCTCGCGTGGCGCGTCAAAGATGCGCGTGATGACGAGCTCCTGCGCCACGGCGTTCGTAGCGTCATTATTTCTTTCGTTGCTTGCGGTCATATTGTTTCTCCTTTTGTTTTAACTCACGCAGATAGCCGTCCAAACGATCGAAGCTCTGCTCCCAGAAGGCGCGATAGTGCTCCACCCATTCAGCGACATCCTTGAGCGCACCTGCCTCGAGCCGACAGGGCCTCCATTGGGCATCGCGCCCACGCGTGATCAGTCCCGCGCCTTCAAGTACCTTGAGGTGCTTGGAGATGGCAGGCAGACTCATCTGGAATGGTTCGGCAAGCTCTGTGACTGAGGCCTCGCCCGAAGCGAGACGAGCAAGGATGGCGCGCCGGGTAGAATCGGCGAGTGCCGCGAAAGTGGTGCTGAGACGATCAGACGACATATAGTGTATTTTACCTTCTGGTTAATTAACCAGAAGGTAAAATACACTCGCGGCCGATGTTCTGTCAAGCGTTACCTTGGTGTAGGTAGGTGTGCC
>JANMSG010000788.1:0-1828 GCA_031389065.1 Acidobacteriota bacterium
CCGAAGTGTTAGCGTTCTGGGTATCGGTTGCAAGAGGCGTTTGATTTTAAACCGTTGAAGTCTCTTGAGTCGCAGGCTGTTCGACTTCTGCCGCCTCTGACTCAAGAGGCATTTGTGGAGGAGGACTGCCTTTTTTCAAAGTTAGCGCGACAGGGACGCTAATCAAAGCAATCAACAACAAGCCAAGTCCTGCATAATGCTTCCAATTGAGTTTGCTGCTAAACGAGGCTTTTCCAACATTCGCCGGTTGGCTCACAGGAATATTTTGAGCGCGATTGGTTGCTTGAGCCACTGAACCACCTGGCGAGGGTGGCGGCTCGATAGGAAGCGAAGCCATGGTTAACCGTTCGCCTTGTGCGTTAAAATTGCCACTGCCAGGCACGAAAGCGTTCGTTTGTTGAATCTGAGCGCCTGTCTGTTGCCCGTTGCCTGTTTGCGGTTTCGCTTCGGATGAAAACCTTTGCGTAGAGCCCGATTGTGAAGTTCTCTCTGTAGGAGTCTCTGAAGATTGCCTCAACGGAGACGCGGGAGATTGATCTGTACTGCCCGCAACCTTTGTTCCTTGTGCGACGTCTGCCAGGTATGAGCTATCCAGAACATTTCTGTCAATTCGCGTAGCTGGTGCGGAGTAATTCCCAGTTGGCGTATTCAACTGATGGGTGCTCGTGCGTAAGGCTCCTAAAAGCGCGGCGCGAAATTCACCAGCTGTTTGAAAGCGCGCTTTCGCCTTCTTGGCAAGCGATCGCATAATTGCTTGCTCAATCGGCAAAGGCAACTGAGCAGCGAAGAGAGTCGGCGGGGGCGGCGCTTCTTCGATTTGCAGCTTCATGATTTCATATTCGCTGGTGCTGTTAAAAGGCACGCGCCCGGTCAACATTTCATAGAGCAGAATGCCTAACGAATAAATATCGGACCGCGCGTCGCTATCTTCACCGCGAATCTGTTCGGGAGACATATATTCGACGGTGCCAACAACACTGCCCTGTCTGGTCATGCGTGCGCTGCCCAGCACGCGCGCGATACCAAAATCCATTACCTTAACGGAACCTGTCTCCATAACCATGACGTTTGCAGGTTTGATGTCGCGATGAACGATGCCTTGTTTGTGCGCGTGGTCTATGCCTTCCAGAGAATGACAAAAAAGCGGGATGGCGCGTTCGTAGGCAATCGCGCCATAATTCATGATAACCGTTTCGAGAGTATTGCCGCGCACGAATTCCATAACCATGAAGTAATCATCTTCCTGGCGCAGGAAACTATAAAGCGTAGCGATGTTCGGGTGATTGAGCTTGGCAAGGGTAATCGCTTCCGTGCGAAAGCGCTCTACTACCTCTGGCTGACGAGCCAGTTCAGGGCGCAGCATTTTGATGGCGACTTCACGTTCAAGCATCGTATCAATGCCTTTGAAGACCGCGCCCATTCCGCCTTCGCCGATCTTTTCCGTGATTTGATAGGGGCCTACGACTTTGCCAATCATATTGATACCTCCAAGTTCATGGCTACACAAAATTCATTCATCATTCTTTTCAGAGAAGCTTTAGAAGCCCTTGCGACACAGGGTCAAGTCTAAAGCTTTTTGGTCTATAAGAGAAATTTTCTTTTTTGTTTGCAAATATTTTTTTTAGGGCAGGTTTGAATCCCGACCCAACCTTTTGGCGAATCCGTAAGCTTACTTCAATAGCTCTTTACTAACGAAACGACCGATTTGGATTCATCCTTTTTCGTAGTCGCGGGAGCGAAGGTAAAATTCTTTGTAGATTTTTTCTTCTCGTCTTGAAACATTTTCACGTGAAAGTCGCCATATTCTGAACCGATGAAATCATTAAGC
>JANMSG010000796.1:0-6428 GCA_031389065.1 Acidobacteriota bacterium
AGCCTTTGTAGGCAGCGCCGTTCGACCTTTCGGAGGATACCTTGCAGATAAATTCGGGGGCGCGCGAATGCTTTCAATCTTGCTGTTCGGCATTGGGCTTGCCTACGCTTTGAGCGCACAATTACCTGCCCTTGAGACGATGGTCGGAATCCTGATCATAGGAATGGCTTGTTTAGGGATGGGCAACGGCGCTGTGTTTCAGATGGTACCACAGCGATTTCCTCGTCAAATTGGCATAGCAACTGGTGTTGTCGGAGCGATAGGCGGACTCGGCGGCTTCTTTCTACCCAATCTGTTGGGCAGTATCAAGCAAGCAAGCGGCTCATTTAAACCTGCATTTATAGTCTTGGCTGCCATTGCAATCTTTTCTGTTTTATTGCTGCAAATCCTGATGAGCATGAACCAGAGCAGGGCGGCTGTTAGGGCGGCATCAGCAGATAACCATAGCATCGCTGATTGAAGGACTGTATAAGGAATTGATGAACCATATTACGAGAGAAAACGGCAAGGTTTTTTTGATAGGCGCAGGTCCTGGCGATCCCGGCTTGCTCACCATCAAAGCCGCAAAGGCAATTCACTCGTGCGACATCATTGTTTACGATTATCTCGTCAACCCTGAGATACTCGCGCATGCTCGCCAGGGCGTGGAGCTATTTTATGTAGGGAAGCGGGCAGGCGAAGAGTCAATCTCGCAAGCCGAGATCAATCACCTGCTTATCCAGCACGCTCGCGCAGGTCGTATTGTCGCTCGCCTCAAAGGCGGTGACCCGTTCATATTCGGACGTGGTGGTGAAGAAGCCGAAGCGCTCGTAGAGGCGGGCGTGAATTGGGAGGTGATTCCGGGTATCTCATCTGGTGTCGCAGCAGCCAGCTACGCTGGTATTCCATTGACTCATCGTGACTATGCTTCGAGCGTCGCCTTCATCACAGGACATGAAGGGAGCAAACAACGTCACTCTATTGATTGGTCGCTTGCGGTCAATGCTGCCGATACGCTGGTAATCTTCATGTGTGGACAAACTATTGCAAAGATTGCTTGCGAGTTGATCAGGTATGGACGCAGGCCATCAACACCTGTGGCCATCATACGATGGGGTACGTATGAGCATCAGGAAGTCTACTGCGGAACACTCACAGAGATAGCCTCAATAGGTGAAGATAGCGACGAGATGGATGTGATCAACCTCAATCCGCCCGTCATAGCGATTGTCGGTGATGTCGTTAAGCTCAAGGACAAACTGCATTGGTTCGGCAATCGCGCGATTGATCTCGCTGCGCTTCAAACCGTAAAAATTTGACCGGGTAATTGTATGGCACAAGTTGCACACGAACAGATAAAAAATTGCATTCAAGATTTGATAGACTCTACGACAGCAACCCGTAGAGAGTATGAATCACGGTTGCGCAAGTTCGGTATATACACCCAACGGCCTGTCGAAGATGGCTTCTTCATGGTGCGCGTACGCATTCCCGGAGGCGATCTTTCCCCTCGTCAACTCCAAGTCATCGCCAACCTCGCCGATCAACATGGTCGCGGATTAGCTGACCTGACTGTCAGGCAGAATATTCAATTTCATTGGGTTAGACTAGAGAGCCTCGCTGGTTTACTCGACGGTTTGCAGGCAATCGGATTATCAACCGTTGAAGCTGGCGGCGGCTCTGTTCGCAACATCATGAATTGCCCTGCATCAGGAGTAGAAGAAAGCGAATTGTACGATACAACAAAGATCGTCCAGCAGGTAAACCATTACTTTGCTGAGAGTCGCGAATTCTCTGATCTGCCGCGCAAATTCAAGATCACTATCACTGGCTGCGCACAGCGTTGTGTCTATCCGGAAATCAATGACATAGGTATTTTCGCTGTACCTGATGGTTCGTCTGTGGCCTTCCGCGCACGCATAGGTGGAGGGCTTTCTACTTCACCGCGATTCTCCAAGGATTTAGGCGTCCTGGTTCAGCCTGAGGATGTAGTTCAATTGTGTGCCGCCATCGCTACAGTCTTCCGCGACCGTCATAATTGCCAAGTCCATGGTCGTGTGCGGTTGGAATACCTTGTGGAGGATTCAGAGATCTCTGGCTTTCGTGAAGAAGTGGAAGGAAGGCTTGGACGACGATTGCGCCTGGCGACTGAGCCGAACGCTGAACCAGTCGCTAAACGTGACCGCTCTCATCTCGGCATTCATCGCCAGCGCCAAGACGGCCATTACTACGTTGGAATCGTTATCTTAGGCGGACGAACTTCCGGACAAGAATTAAGGCGGTTGGCATTGCTTGCAGAAATGTTTGGCAGCGGTCGTATCCGCACAACGAATACTCAGAATATCATGCTGCTCGATATCCCCGAATCAAACCTCCTGGCTCTCAAACGTGAGTTGCAATCTGGCGGATTCAACTATGAGCCATCATGGTCTAGCAAGGCGGTCATTGCCTGCACAGGAATTCAATTTTGCAAGCTGGCTATGACTGAAACCAAGAATCGCGCCAGCGAACTCAACAGCTATCTGGAAAAGTCTGTTGCTCTGGATGACCCTATACGCATCAGTATCACGGGTTGTCCTAACTCCTGCGGCCAGCATCATATCTGCGATGTTGGATTGGAAGGTTCGTTGACGACAATTAATGGAATTAAGAACGAGACGTTTCAAGTGCTGCTGGGCGGCGGCGTTGGCAGACACGAAACATTCAGTCGCAAAATAGGAGTACGCATACCTTCGGAGGAGTTGTCCGAATCAATGGTTCGGTTGTTCACCCGCTACACAAAAGCACGTATAGAGGGAGAAAATTTTCAACATTTCTGTTTGCGCCATAGCGACGAGGAGTTGACCGATTTCTTGCTCCATGAAAAAGGTGCAAACTCTAAACCAACGATAGCCGAAACCTTGCCTATGTCTTGATCGAGTCAGGCTTGTCTCATCACCAAACGCAATAAAAAAATATTCCAAGCAAGATACAACTGAGAATCGCAGACATGGCTTTCCGCATTATTGTTAAGTCAGGCGGACAGAAATGTATGCGATCCGTCCTATTCAAATGAAAAACAAAATTGTATTTTTCGTTCATATAGCATACAAATTTGTCGAATCACCTTCCTCCCGCTTTCCCCCACACTGTTCATTTGCAATACAAAAAAACTATCCCTCACAGATTTTTAACATTTTTGAAATTGAATTTGTTGGTTTGCCCAAATCGCATAAGCTTAAACTCTTGTTTCGACATTCAAAGTAAGAATCTGATTCGGGCAGCGTTCATCAATCCACAAACTTGTAGTTGCCCCCACAAACTTGTGGTCTCAGTGCAGGTCAAATCCTGATTTTCCATAGTCCAGGGAAAACTTTTTAATCCATACATTCTAAATACTTAGGGCTCTAAAAGTGCCTCAAAGAGCAGGTAGCTGCGGTGCGGCATACTCCTTGCAGTTCAGCCTTGCATCAATTTGCAACAAGATAGTTAAAAGGATTTAGAAAGAATAAGGGATTTCCATCTCGCATATGAAAAGACGAACCTTTCTTCGCAACGCATTCGCTGCCGGTAGTTTGGCTGGTGTTTCTTCCACTCTCTTGAGTTCTTGCAGTTCAAAAGGAACAACTTCGTCAGGCAAGTTGACGGGGGGCAAGATCAAGCTAGGATTCATTCCACTGACCGATTGCGCTTCGGTTGTGATGGCTCATGAGCTTGGCTTATACGCAAAACATGGCGTTGATGTAGAGGTTTCCAAAGAAGCCTCCTGGGCAAATATTCGCGATAAGGTTCTCACGGGCGATCTTACGGGGGCTCACTGTCTATTCGGCATGCCTTTTTCGGTCTACACGGGTGTGGGTGGCACCTTAGGTCAAGAGATGCATTTGGCTATGGTACTCAACAACAACGGCCAGGCTATCACACTTTCAAAAGACTTTTGCGGCAAGGTAGGCTTTCGCCAGGTTGATAAGGTCTCGGCGACGGTCGAATCTATGAAAGGGAAAAAAGAGGTGAGTTTCGCCATGACTTTTCCCGGGGGCACTCACGATCTGTGGTTGCGTTATTGGCTCGCAGCAGCCGGAGTAGATCAAAAGACCGTCAAAGTTATTACCATTCCACCACCGCAAATGGTCGCCAATATGAAGGTAGGCAATATGGATGGCTACTGTGTGGGTGAGCCTTGGAATGGTCTTGCCGCGCAGCAAGGAATCGGCTTCACGCATGTGTCAACTCAGGATATCTGGAAGCATCATCCAGAAAAAGCTCTGGTCGTAAATAAGCAATTCAGTGTTGAGCGTAGAGAGGAACTCAAGGCCGTCATGCGGGCTATTCTTGAAGCTTCGATATGGCTCGACGATCTTGCCAATCGCAAGCAGGCATCCGGTATCATTGGTGGACAATCCTATGTGAACGCGCCGCCCGAAGTCATCGAAGCGCGGCTACTGGGGCGCTACGATCTGGGGTGTGAACAAGGCCAGCATGAATACAAGGATGACTATATGCTCTTTCATAACAAAGGATTCGTGAATCTGCCGCGCAAGTCGCACGCCATCTGGTTTATGGCGCAATACGTCCGCTTCGGTTATCTGAAGCAAGCTCCTGATTATGCAGCTATCGCAGACAAGTTGATTCTTCAAGATACCTACAACGAGGTAGCAAAAGAAATGGGAATCGGTATTCCTGACGACTCTATGAAGCCCTTCACGATTGAATTAGATCAGGCCAGATTCGATCCTGCGAATCCTACTGAATCCCTGCGAGCCTATGAACAAAAAATAGCGGAGAAGGGAGGAAGCATCGCATGAGAACATACGTTGAACCGGCCTGGCTTTTCATCAGAAAACTATCAATGGATTCAATCACTGGGTGGATCGGCAGCTTTGCTAAATCGCTGGGATTTACGCTGGCGAGTTTCGGTCTGCTGTGTCTATTTTGGGCTTTTGTCAGCGCCGCATCCGGCGCAGAATTGCCTGGTCCCATCGCAACGCTTAAGGTTCTATGGCATCTGGTCAGCAATCCTTTTTATGATAACGGTCCCAATGATAAAGGCATTGCCATTCAACTTGGCAGTTCACTTTCTCGGGTTTTTATAGGCTTCACGCTTGGGTCTATTGTCGCAGTTCCAATAGGGATTTTGGTTGGCTCCAGTAAACTATTTCAACGCCTTCTCAATCCTATTGTGCAAATCCTCAAGCCGGTCTCGCCACTCGCCTGGTTTCCTATCGGACTGGCGATTTTCAAGTCGGCAGGCACAGCAACCATCTTTGTCATTTTCATTACGTCTATATGGTCTACAGTCATCAACACCGCCTTCGGAGTCGCTTCTATTCCGGAAGACCACAAAAACGTTGGTCGTGCGTTCGGATTTTCTCAGGGGCGATACCTGAGAAAGATACTTATTCCTTACAGCTTGCCTTTTATTATTACAGGTTTGCGAGTCAGTCTGGGTGTTGCCTGGCTCGTCATTGTAGCAGGCGAAATGCTTGCGGGTGGAATCGGCATCGGTTTTTTCGTTTGGGACAGTTGGAATTCCCTCAGTCTTGAAAGAGTTATGTCAGCGATTTTGTTAATCGGAACCATTGGCTTATTGCTTGACCGTGGGTTCAATCTTTTAGAGAAGAGGGTGTCGTATGGAGCCTAAATATGTTGCGCCAATTCTTGGATCGCGTTACCTGCAAATCAGAGATTTGTCGGTCGAATTCTCAACCCCTGCAGGGCGTTACCTGGCCGTAAAAGATGTGAATTTAACCATCGCACGTGGCGAGATCGTCTCATTGATTGGCCATTCCGGTTGTGGCAAATCAACCATCATCAATGTCATAGGTGGTCTTACTCGTCCCAGTGCTGGCGAGGTAGTTCTTCGCGGACAACGCATTGATGGGCCCGGTCCTGATCGTGGCATCGTCTTTCAGAACTACTCCCTACTCCCCTGGTTATCTGTATGGGGCAATATATACGAGGTGGTGGATTCAGTTGTTAAGGACAAGTCGAAGCGCGAAAAAGTGGAGTTGGTTGAAAGGTTTTTACATATGGTGGGATTGTGGGAGCATCGTGACAAAAAGCCTAAGCAAATATCTGGCGGCATGAAACAGCGCGTCGCTATCGCCCGCGCGTTCGCTATTCACCCGGCAGTGCTCTTGCTCGATGAACCTTTTGGGGCGCTTGACGCGCTCACCCGATCTTCCCTTCAGGAAGAATTGATCAACCTTTGGAGTTTAGACAACCAGACAGAAACGGTTGTAATGGTCACGCATGATGTAGATGAAGCCATATTTCTTTCCGATCGCGTTGTCGTGATGACAAATGGTCCAGAGGCGACGATTGGCGAAATCATAGATGTTCCGATTCCAAGACCAAGGGATAAACGCACTATGATACATATGCCCGCGTATCTGGAAGTCCGTGACAGGCTGCTCTACTTATTGATGGATGCGTTTGCGACCGGTAAACCAGCCTATCCGTCATTAAGC
>JANMSG010000918.1:0-3026 GCA_031389065.1 Acidobacteriota bacterium
GCTTAACGGTAGAAGCCGATTTGCAATCGTCTGATGATTTGCTAGAACTCGCAGCTAAGGTCTATGAAGGACTCTCTGATGAACAGGTGAGCGAAATCGAAGGCATCGCTTTAGACCGCAAAGATTTCTTCGGGGAAAGAACTGCTTTATGAGCCTTCGGCAAGTCATCTTGGATACAGACATACTCTCTGCTTTGATGCGAAAGCATCCTGCGGTTGTCGCAAAAGCAAAAGCTTATTTGAGCCAATACAGTCAATTCTCTCTTTCGATCATCACTCGCTATGAAATTCTGCGTGGCTTAAAAGCCAAAAACGCTACCACACAAATCCTAGCCTTTGAGCAATTTTGTAATAGAAGCGCTTTTCTTGCCCTCGACGATCAGGTTATTGTGCAAGCGGCAGACATTTACGCAGATTTGCACAAGCGTGGCGAGTTAATCGGTGATGCTGATATTTTAATTGCTGCCTCTGCTCTTGTGCATGGATTCGGAGTCACGACCAACAACGAAAATCACTTTCAGCGAGTGTCCGGTCTTTATGTAGAAAATTGGATGAAGTAGATACAATGAAAGATGAATCTTCACAGTGGCAGCTTCGTTGTCCCCGTTGCGGGCGCTCTCGCACCTACGCAGAACTTGGCGGCACTCGCATTGGGGCGGCTTCTAAAGGCAAGCGCATACTCGGTTGGTGCAGGCAATGTCGCTGGTTTCGCTGGGCGATCGTTGAAAGAGTTCCTTCCTCAAAAGATGACTTGTCGAAGCTCTAGCCAACCATCAGGAACTTCGCTACCACGCCACGATCACCTGTGCGCCATACTCAATACCGTGATCATTTATCTGAGGGAATCATTATGCAAATTTCTAATCTTCCTTTTGACACGATTGACTGGGGATGTGTTGAGCCTACCGAGCACAAAGGTGAAACCGGCATGGCATATTGGCGAACCCGAAATATCGGCAACATTCGTGTCCGCATGGTGGAGTATACGCCCGGTTATCTTGCCGATCACTGGTGTTCGAAAGGCCACATTCTTTTGTGCCTCGAAGGTGAACTTCACACGGAGTTGGATGACGGTCGTAAATCTATCCTTACGCCTGGCATGAGCTATCAAGTGGCTGATGATGCTGCCCCACATCGCTCGTCTACAGAGGTCGGTGCAAAGGTCTTTATTGTTGACTGATTCACAAATCTGGCGCAACTTTCAGCCGCGCCTCCTCGGTTTTCGCGCCGTTCGTTACGGCAAACGACAGGAACCTACTGTTTACTTGATTGGTAAGATAATTCGTTGCCTGATATTCTATTCATACTTCCGGTACAGCGAAAAGGAGTGTGTAATGAGCTATCCATTGATGAAAGAATCAGGAGAATTGACTTATCCGGACAATAGTTTGATTGGCATTATCGACACCTATGCTGACGCAAGAGCCGCTCTCAAAGCCCTCGGGACAGCCGGGTTTCCTGAAGACGAGATTGGCATATTGTGCGGCAAGGAAGGCGCAAAGATAATTGATGCCGATGGCAGTCAAGAGGGTGTGCTAGGGAAAATTGCCCGCGTCATTCGTGAATTTGGAGATGTTGATAACCCACACAAAGAGGCGCACGAAAAAGCTCTGCGCGAGGGTCACTTTTTGGTTGCCGTTCGCGCCGAAGAGGAAGAAAAGCGCAAACAGGCATTAGAGATTTTGAAATCTCACGGCGCCCACTTCATTAATTTCTACAGTCCCTGGGTTATCGAAGGTCTAGAAGGTTAAGGTGCTGGCAATCCGCACATTGCTGGAAAATTCATTCATAAATAACTGACCGCCGACGGTGTCAGGAATATTTCGTGGATTCAGAAGATTGTTTATCTTGATGTTTAACAGCAAGTTTTTGCGATTATCGTTGGCGTGTAACCTGTTGTTGAGAAGCGGTCAAAGATTGCACCATCCGAAGGTCTTTGATCTTCGACAGGCGGCTTCGCTTCAGTGAAAATTGCTCTATTTTCAGAGTGAGGCCGCCAACGATTTTTGCTTTCGAATTGAGGAGAAATGTTTATGCGTAAATTTGTACTCTTGCTTCTACTATTGCCGACACTGCTTTTTTCGATGAGTTGTCAAAACAGTAATGCCGCACAGCCTTCGAAAGAACCCGTCGCGGTTGAAAAAGGCAAAGAGGCTGCGACGATAGCGGGCGGCTGTTTCTGGTGCACGGAAGCGGTGTTTAAAGAACTGCGCGGCGTAGAAAAAGTTGAATCGGGCTACACCGGCGGTAAGCTCGCCAATCCTACTTATCAGCAAATTACAGCGGGAGACACCGGTCACGCCGAAGCCATTCGGATTATTTACGACCCGAAAGTCATCTCTTACAAAGAGCTTTTAGAAGTTTTCTTTGTGGTTCACGATCCCACGACTTTGAATCGTCAAGGCGCAGATGTGGGCACCCAATATCGCTCGGCAATTTTTTATCATTCGCCTGAAGAGAAGAAAATCGCCGAACAGGTACTCAAAGATTTTAGCGAACAGAAAATTTATAAGGACCCGATTGTGACGACGCTCGAACCGCTCGCGAAGTTTTATGTTGCCGAGGAGTATCATCAGAATTATTTCGAGCGTAATCCTGATAAAGCTTATTGTCGAATCGTCATCGAACCCAAAGTGCTGAAGTTCCGCAAAGAATTTATTCACAAACTCAAAAAGCAGTAAACCGGTTTCGATTATTTGAATTCCTTGTGTAGACTTTTCCTCCCAGCCGAAACCAGGCGTTTTTCATGAAGTTCGTTGCTCAACGAACTCCATGAAAAGCTTTCTGTCGTTATTGGTCATAACCTCAATTCAAACATCAGGTATCCGCTTGGAGAACAACTATGAATCGTAATCGTTACCTTGCCGCAGTACTCTTTTCCCTGCTGGTTGCGTTGCAGATATTCGCGCAACAGACCGCCCAGCAAAACGCCCCTTCGCAACTTTCGCTTGACAGGATCTTCAGCTCAAACGATTTCGCAAGTCAATCTTTCGGTCCCGCTCGTTGGATAGACGGTGGCGCAGGCTA
>JANMSG010000983.1:0-5479 GCA_031389065.1 Acidobacteriota bacterium
CGACAGACCCCAAAGGAGTCTACTGGGTTGGCAGCATGCGCAACAATGTTGCCCCTGACGGTAGCCATGTGGAAGTCTCAGGCATGACTGGTTCCCTCTACAGGGTCACACCCGATGGCCAAGCAGAGGTATGGGATACAGGGTTTGGCATCACCAACACTCTGGTGTGGAGTCCGGATCAAAAGACGTTTTATTGTGGTTGCTCGGTAGGCAATGTGATTTACGCATACGATTACAACCCGGCGGACACCTCCATTAAAAACCGTCGCCCGTTCGTCGCGGATGTGGAGCGCGGCTCGCCGGATGGGTCGGCTATGGACTCAGAAGGATATCTGTGGAACTGCCGATTCTTCGGCGGATGTATCATGCGTTTCTCGCCAATGGGCGAGTTGGACACAGTCATAGAGATGCCCGTATCGAATATTACGAACTGCGCCTTCGGAGGACCGGATTTGCGTACGCTTTATGTCACCACAGCAGCCTTACACGCGCCGGCAGGGGAGAGGCTTGCCGGAGCCTTGTTCTCTATACAGACTACTGTACAAGGTATGGAGACCGGGCGCTTTCGTATAGAAAAATAGACCTTATCGGCAATAAAAAACTTCACCACAGAGGTACAGAGCAATAGAAGAAAAAATAATGAGGTTTTGTAGCTTTTTGTTTTAATTTCTGTGCTTCTGTAATTGCTTACAGATTCGGCAGACGTGGCGGTGCGCTCTCCCTCACAGATTGTGGTGCGGGCGTAAAATCTTCGCCGGGATTGACGAATTGGTTGCGCTCGAAATTGTACTGCTTGTCATAGAGCTGTTTGTATCTGCCGTCAGATGCGAGCAATTCTTCGTGTGTGCCCCGTTCGACAATCTCACCGCCTTCCAACACCAGAATCTGGTCGGCGCTACGGATTGTCGAGAGCCTGTGCGCAATGACAAAAGTTGTGCGCCCCTGCCGAAGCTTACGCAGCCCGTCCTGGATTAAGGCTTCACTCTCGCTGTCGAGGCTCGATGTTGCTTCGTCAAGGATGAGCAACTTGGGGTCTGCGAGGATGGCGCGCGCGATGGCGATGCGCTGACGCTGCCCGCCGGAGAGTTTCACCCCGCGCTCGCCGACAATCGTGTCGTACTTCTCCTCGAATTTCTCTATGAACTCTTCACAGTGCGCGATGCGGCTGACCGCCTGAATCTCTTGGCGTGTGGCGTGTGGCTTGGAAAAGCCTATGTTGTCAGCCACCGTTCCGTCGAAGAGGAAATTGTCCTGCATCACGACGCCGAGGTACGAGCGGAAATCGCGCAGCTTCAGGGTCTGCAAATCTCTGCCGTCTATCTTGATGATACCGGAGAGCGGTTGGTTGAAGTTCATCACCAGACTCGTAAGCGTGCTCTTGCCTGATCCGCTGGAACCGACGAGCGCTGTCGTCGAACCGGCGGCGGCTTTGAAGGAGACATTTTTGAGCACGGGCATGCTTTCGTTATACTCGAACGACACATTGACGAACTCGACCTCACCCTGAACATCTGCGAGTGGGGCGCGCTGGGCGTCCTCTTGGTCTTCGGTCGCCATGTTCATCACTTCGCGTATGCGATCAAGTCCCGCGAAGGCTTCGGTGATCTGCGTCCCGATTGCCGCAAACTGAATGAGCGGCATCGCCATCAAGCCTGTGAAAAGCACATACATAAACAGGTCGCCAATGGTCATCGCCCCGGTCACAACCGAACGCCCGCCGACCAGAATCATCACCACGCCGACCGCGCCGATGACGACTGACGAGAAGGCTGTGGTGGCTGACACACCAGTCATTGATTTGGCGATGTTGCGGAAAAGCTTGTGCGCCCCGCGCGCAAAGGTCAGTTCCTCGCGCTTCTCTGCGGTGTAAGCCTTGATGATGCGTATGCCGCCAAGCGATTCGGCAAGTCGCCCGGTGAGCGCTGCTGTAATCTCTCCACGCTCACGAAACAAAGGTCTAAGGCGCGTGAAGGCGAAAGCCAACGCACCGCCAAATAAGCCGAGCACCAGAATGGTAATCGAAGTCAAACGCCAGTTGAGCCAGAATAGAACGCAGAGGGCGACAATCGCAGTGATGAAACTGCCAATCAGCTGAACCAGCCCTGTGCCCACCAGATTGCGAATACCCTCGGCGTCGTTCATGATGCGCGAGATCAGTTTGCCGGTTTGCGTCGAATCGAAATAGTTGACCGGGAGGCGGGCGATCTGCGCCTGTACTTTCTTGCGCATCTCCGTGATGGCGCGCTGCGCTGCAACCCCCAACACTTGTGAAAGACCGAAAGAAGTGACGGCTTGCAACACCGTCGCCGCGCCCGATGCCAGGGCAATCTTCCAGAGTAAATCCGTGCGCCCTTTAATGATCACCTCGTCAATCAAATACTTGGTCGAGGCCGGTAGCACCAGCCCCATCGCCTGGTTAAGAAGCATCAGCACAGCACCAAGCGCCAGGCGCTTGCGGTGCGCCCACACCAGTTCACGAGCATCGCCCCAGGCGGACGACCAGCGGATTTTCTTCGGTTCCGGTTTAGCCATTCCTTTTTTG
The DNA here is from genome assembly GCA_031389065.1 of Acidobacteriota bacterium. GTDB lineage: Bacteria > Acidobacteriota > Blastocatellia > UBA7656 > UBA7656 > JACQDB01. Next base: position 2,543 of record JANMSG010000983.1, read on the forward strand.
TCGCTCCCACTTTGAAGTATGCCACAGCAAACAAGCCCGAGAGAAGAAATGCGACAGGGCGCCTGCTAGATTATTGCCTGGTGTTGGCGCCTGGGAATCGCGTCGAAGACTTTTTGCAGATGAGATTTTCATCCAAGCCAGGTTAAGCCAATAATGAAGCTGGCGCAATGACATCAACACAAAATTGCTGCCATTACCCTGGCAATCATCTCACCCGCATTCATTACAAAAGTGAAGCGTCGGAAAGCCAAATAGCCCGCTCAATCCAGCTTGATAGAGCCCATTTGAGGCTTTTTGATTAACCAACTTGTCGCATAGAAAAGGTAAGGGTATGATTGCGCTGTCTATGGAAGAAGGTCTTCGCTCCATATTCCTTTGCCGGATGGTAGTCGCCTTCGCGAATTCGCTAACCGGGCGTCGCCAGTGGAACAATTAAAAACTAGCACTTCACTCATAAACTCCAAACCCGACGCGGGCATCTGGCGTCTTTTCCTAAGGAGCACAGGCATGCGAACAAAGATTTTCTGCACTCTGATACTTGCTGGAATGGCATTCCTCATAACCCTTCAAAGCGCACCTGGGCAAGGGCGCGGCGCGGCAAACCCCGAACTGATTGCCCGACGAAACGCAACTGAAAAAGAGTTGCAGTCGGTCGCCATTGTCGAGCGCAAGCTCATGGTGGCAATGCGCGACGGCAAGCGCATGGCGACCGACATTTATCGTCCGAAAGACACCTCGAAGAAATATCCTGCGATCTTTGTTCGAACCCCGTATAACTTCAATTTCTGGGACATCCGAAACGGCGCGCCGCGCGACATGAATACCCAACTCGAAGCGGTAAAGCGTGGCTATGTTTTCGTCGAAATGAACGAGCGCGGTCACTTTTTCTCTGAGGGGAACTATGACATTTTGGGTGCACCACTCAGTGATGGCGATGACGCCCTCTCGTGGATGGCCAGGCAACCCTGGTCGAATGGCAAGGTCGGAACTATCGGTTGCTCCTCGACAGCCGAATGGCAGTTGGCGGTCGCAGCAAGGGGGAATCCGGCGTTTGCTGCAATGATCCCGCAAGGATTCGGCGCCGGCGTGGGTCGCGTCGCCCCTTATTACGAGCAAGGGAACTGGTATCGCGGTGGCGCTGTGCAGATGCTCTTCATTGCCTGGCTCTACGGGGAGCAGAATCAGGTGCGACCGATGTTTCCGGCAAACACCTCTCAAGAAGATTTGATTCGCGCCTCAAAGTCGTTCGATCTGGCGCAGCAGTTGCCCCCTGTGGATTGGTCGCAGGCGTTGCGGCACCTTCCCGTTATGGACATCATGAAAGCTGTGGATGCACCACACGGAATCTTTGCTGATGCGATGCCTGTTGACACGGGCGGCGTGATGATTAAGCGTACGCCAAATGATCCGGCTTGGTATAAAGGGGGATTGTGGCACGACAACATGAAGATCAACGTACCAGGCTTCTGGTTCATGTCATGGTATGACGTGTCTGTGGGACCCAACCTGGCGGCATACAATCACGTGCGCAAGACTGCCAGACCAGAGATCGCCAATCAGCAGTATGCCGTGATCGCGCCAACCCTCCACTGCGCCTACAAACGCGCCACAGAAAATACCATCGTTGGCGAGCGCAGCATGGGCGATGCGCGTTTGAACTATGACGAGTTGACTTATGCGTGGTTCGATTACTTCCTCAAGGGCGAAAACAATCGCATTCTCGAAACCATGCCGAAGGTGCGCTACTTCACAATGGGCCTCAACAAGTGGCAGACATCGGATACCTGGCCGCCCCTCGGTGCGCAGCCCATGAGCTTGTACCTTTCGAGCGGTGGGAAGGCCAATACACTCAATGGCGATGGTGTGCTCAGCGCGGTCGCCCCATCCATAGATACCCCTGATAAATTCGATTACGACCCGATGAACCCTGTGCCCTCGTATGGTGGAAATGTTTGCTGCACTGGAAACGCTGTGCAGGGTGGTGCATTTGACCAGCGCAAGATGGAGGCACGGCCAGACATTCTGGTTTACAGCACCGAGCCGCTACAGCAAGGGATCGAAGTGAGCGGCTCAATTGAAGTGACCCTCTTCGTGTCCTCGGACGCCAAAGACACGGATTTCACAGTCAAGCTCCTTGATGTGTACCCGGACGGGCGGGCTTATAATTTGGACGAGACGATCCAGCGGGTGAGGTATCGAAACGGGTATGATAAGCCTGCGGTGTGGATGGAAGCCGGGAAAGTGTACAAGGTGACGCTGCAACCCATGACGACGAGCAATTACTTTGAGGCAGGTCATCGGATTCGCCTGGAGGTATCGAGCAGCAACTTTCCGCGCTTTGACCGGAACCTGAACACCGGCGGCAAAAACTACGACGAAGCGAAAGGCGTTGTTGCGCACAACGCGGTTCATCACTCCAGGCAGTATCCATCAGAAATCAAGATTACAGTGGTGAAAAAGTAATCTATGCTGCAATGCCCCTGCGCCTTCACTGGCAAAAATCAACTGCGCAGACTACGCACCATACCGCGCCCGTAGATTTTAAGTAATAGATTTCTTCTGGCAATACTTCGGACACTTTTTGAAAAAAATATAAATTGCCACGTGCTTATGGTCTTTGAAAAAATAATCCGCCAAGCCCGCGAAGGCGGGCGCAAGCATTTAGCCCAGTGTGCAGCAAAGCGCAACGCTGGGTCTGGAGCTACAAAATTGTCTCCGAGCCCGCGAAGCGGGTGATAGATCGGTTGCCTCAAATCTATCGCCCGTTTCACGGGCTCGTGAAATCTGCCTGGCTTGCCAACCCCGCGCTGACGCCTTGTCATTACCCAAATCTTTTCACTTACGGGGATTTGGGGCGAATATAAAAGACTTAGTGTCGCCGGAAGCAAAGGCTTCCCGAAAAGTCCTCACTTCGCTACTCCCCGAAGTTGAGTAAAC
>JANMSG010000985.1:0-11915 GCA_031389065.1 Acidobacteriota bacterium
GTTTACTCAACCAAACACCTCTGAGTAAAAAATCGGCTCTGTAAGTTTTTTTATCTACCCTGGGCTTTTCCATAACACAAGTTTTGGCGAGCTGTTTACCTTCTGGTTTATCTTCCAGGTTCGGGATTTTCTCATTGACGAAAGCCTGATTGCTTATCCTCTCGTTATCATCCTGTCGCATCTATTAACCACTGATTCATGTGTTTCCTTTGATTGACTTGGCAAGAGGGCTGTAGTAGTTTTGGCTAGATGTATCTCAACCACGCCGTTAATGATGCGACTCTAGCGCAACAGTGTTAATATTATCCGTCCATAACTTAAAGCCTGAAGTTTACTATGGGAGAAAAAATAGAAGCATTGAAAAAAATCGTTCTACCTCAAGAAGCCATAAAGTCGCTGTTCGGACCTTATGACGAAAATATTAAATATCTCGAAAGCCTGATTGCTGTGCGCGTCAATCTGCGCGGCAACGAATTGAACATCGAAGGCGAAGAGCAAGATGTCAATGTCGTTGAAAACGTACTCGGTGATTTCGCGAGCTTGTTTCAAGAGGGCAAGCGTATGTCTGGCGAGGAACTGAAATCAGCTTTTCGTCAGATCGCCGAAGACCGTGCCTACACGCTGCGCGATTACTTCACCAAAGCGCGCATCAATCCGGCAGGCAAAAAACAAGTCATGGCGCGTTCTCCGAATCAACGTCGCTACATCGAAGCGATCGAAAAGAATGACATCGTTTTCGGCATAGGAGTCGCGGGCACCGGGAAAACATTTTTGGCGGTGGCGATGGCTGTGCAGGCCTTGATGCAGAAGCGCGTCAATCGCATTATTCTTGCGCGCCCTGCCGTTGAAGCAGGAGAAAAATTGGGCTTTCTGCCGGGCGATTTACAGGACAAAGTTGATCCGTACTTACGTCCACTGTACGATGCGCTGTTTGACTTGGTTGATTATGAGCGCGTGACCAAGCTCTTAGAGAAGCGTGTCATCGAAGTCGCGCCGCTGGCTTTTATGCGCGGCCGAGCGCAAACTCTGGATAGCCTTTTGATGACTCCCAACGGCTGGCAAAAAATGGGCGACATCCAAGTCGGAGATTTGGTTATAGGCTCTGACGGCAAGCCTGTCGAAGTCACGGGCGTTTTTCCGCAAGGCAAGAAGAAAGTTTATCGTTTGACCATGACCGATGGTTCAAGCGTGGTTGCCTGTGCCGAACATCTCTGGCAAGTCACAACGATGGAAGACAAACGGCGAAATAGAGCGCCGCGTATTTTTGAAACCCAGGAGATGCTTGGCAATTTCCGGCGCAATCATCAATACCGTTATGAACTGCCTTTGCTTTCCGCGCCTGTCGAGTTTGCTTATCAAGCGGTTTCGATTGAGCCTTACTCTTTGGGTTTATTGCTTGGTGACGGGTGCATTTCGGATAAAACTTCGCCGAGCTTTTCGACCACCGATGCTGAATTGGTCACCTCTCTGGAATTTGCGCTTGCTGATATGAATTTGAGTTTTCGACGCAAATCAGAAATTGATTATGTTCTTAGCAATCCTTTAGCTGGGCGCGGCGGCTTGATTGTTCGCAATCCGCTCAGACAAGCATTACGAGAATTACAGTTGGCAGGAACACTTTCTTCCAGCAAATTCATTCCCGAAAATTATCTTTACAATCGTGCTGAAGTCCGAATAGCGATTCTGCAAGGTTTGCTCGACACCGATGGCGGACCAGTTACGCAAGCAGGACGCAGTTGCCGTATTCAATACACTACGACTTCTGCGCGACTGAAAGACGATGTGCTGTTTTTGGTGCGTTCACTCGGCGGCGTAGCTCACTGGCGCAAACGCGAAGCCGAAGGTCGCAAGCCTGGATTTGCCAACGACAGACCGGTTCCGTACCGCAATGATGCCTACATTTTGGACATTCGTTTGCCGGAAACCATCAGCCCATTTCGTTTGCGACGAAAAGCTGCAATCTACGAAGAATTCGGCGGCGGTCGTCCAATGCGGTTCATCAAAAATATTGAATGGATTGGCGAACAGGAGACGCAATGTATCAGTGTTGCCGCATTTGATTCGCTCTATGTAACCGACGATTTTATTTTAACGCATAACACCCTGTCAGATGCTTTTATTATTTTGGATGAAGCGCAGAACACGACTTCCGAGCAGATGAAGATGTTTTTGACGCGCATCGGTTTCGGCTCGCAAGCTGTCATCACAGGCGACGTAACGCAAATAGATTTGCCTGCGGGCAAGCGTTCGGGTTTGGTCGAAGCGGAAAGAGTGGTCAGGAATATCGAAGGCATAGAGTTCATACACTTCACCGATAAAGATGTTGTGCGACATCAACTGGTGCAGATGATAATTCTGGCTTACGATAAAAATTCCAAGACCAAGCTTGAAGATAAACTTTAGGAAGCCGTAGCCAGTAGCCGGTGGTCAGTGGTCAGTATTTTGTTTACTCAAGGTCTTGAGATAGGCTAGTAGAACCAATTTCAAGGCATTGTCACAAACCAACTACTGGCTACTGGTTACTGGCAACCGACTACTGGCTACCGACTACCGACAAATATGCCAAAGGCAGCCTCAACAAATCGTTCCCGACAGTTGGTTGAACGTTTCAAGCGATTCTCTGCGACGCTATCGGACCAGGCGGTGATAGATGCGGGCGTCGGCATATTCATCATCGTGATTCTTTCCATGATGCTGCTCAGAAATTATCAGCAGCCACAAATTGATTTGCTTCCCGCAGGCAGCATTGCCCCTACAGAAATCAATGCTCCCGAAGATTTACGAGTTGCAGACCCTGAAGAGACTGAGCGCTTGCGCGCCCATGCCATAGCCAAAGTCTTGCCGGTCTATGACTATAAACCCAAACCGGCGCGTGATGTTCGCGGCAGCATCGAACAGATGTTTTCCATTGGTCGTTCGGCGGAACCGGATATCTCGCTCGACCAGCTCAATGACCAGATTCAAAAAGATGCCGGCATCTTTCTTGATGACGAGCAGTTGAACTCGCTGGTCAAACATCGCTTCAATTTCGAGCTTGAAAAGTTGATGATTGACCATCTCGAATCAGTCATGGGGACGGGCGTGGTCAGCAGTCGCAGTCAGCTTGTCAAATACTCCGCCACAGGGATCGTGCGTAGAGACACGCGAAGCAATAATGAAGCCGCTTTGACAGACCTTTCGCCGATTCGTGATTTGATAACGGCGCGCGCTCAACTACGCTCGGACAAACTTGTTTGGCCCGCCGATTACGATGTAAAAGAGCGCAAGTTTTTTGGCGAAATACTAGGTTCCCTCATCGTCTCGAATCTCGAATATAATGAAACTGAAACCGAAGCGCGACGCAGCAAAGAGCGCGACTCCATCGCTCCCATCACGGTTTCCATTCCCAAAGGAAAGCCTATTGTTACTCGCGGAGAGACGGTTACGCCCGCGAAGGCTTCTCTGCTTGAAGCCGCCTCGACAAACAGACCAACAGGGCAACGCGCTATCGAATTCGCCGGCACAATCGTTCTAGTCATGATGCTGGTGCTGGTCTTATGGCAATACCTGGTCAGATACCAGAATCGTCATTTGCGTGTGCGTCGCCATTTCCTTTTGCAGATTGCTTCGTTTGTCGTCACGCTAGGTATTGCGCGCTTATTTTTCGCCTTCGCGTATGCGATGAGCAATTGGGTATCTTATGCGCCGTTCAATTCGCAGATGGCTTACAAATATCTTGCGCCTCTGGCAATCGGCGCGGTGATGGTAACCATATTGACGGACGACCATGCGGCGTTTGTCTTTGCGGCGATACTGAGCGTTTTCATAGGCATCTTTTCGGGCAGTATTTTTCTGGCGATTTATGCGTTGATTTCCAGCGTTGCCTCGCTTTATTACCTGCGCAATTGCAACGACAGAACAGAGCTTGTCAGCGCGGGTCTGTGGATTGGTGTGGTCAATGCCGCGGCTGCGCTGGCGCTCGATTTATTGGGCGCGAACGAATATTTAAACAGTAATCCAAGCGGCATGCGTGTGCTGTCAATTGCGCTCTTTGACGCCGCCTGCGGGTTTGCCAGCGGCGTACTTGCTTCGATGTTCGCTTCCATCCTGCTGCCGCTCTTTGAGTGGTTGTTTCGGATCACGACCAACATTAAATTGCTTGAGCTTTCCAATTTAAATTTGCCTTTGCTCAAGCAATTGGCGGAGCGCGCGCCTGGCACCTATCACCATTCGATTATGGTTGGTTTGCTGGCTTCAAAAGCCGCCGAAGCCATTGGCGGTGACGCTTTGTTTACGCGTGTCGCCTGTCTTTATCACGACATAGGCAAAAGTGTACGCCCGACCTACTTCATCGAAAACCAAACCTTTTCGGGCAATCCACACGATAAGCTGGAGCCAAAGATGTCTTCGATCGTTTTGGCCAATCACGTTAAGCAGGGAATCGAACTCGCAAATCAGTATAATCTGCCGCCGCGAATCATCTCTGTCATTCCGCAACATCACGGCACAGGCTTGATGAAATATTTTTATTACAAAGCGCGTGAGACGGCGGCAGACCCGGAATCTTCGGCGCTTGAGCAAGAGTTTCGTTATCCCGGACCCAAGCCGCAGACCAAAGAGGCTGGCATTATCATGATTGCCGACTCGGTTGAAGCGGCTTCGCGAACTGTGCAGGAGCCGACACCTGCGAAGTTTGAAAACATGGTCAATCTGATTATTTCGCGCCTGCGTGATGACGGACAGTTGGATGAATGCGAGGTGACGTTCCGCGAACTCAAAATCGTTACCGACAGTTTTGTGAAGACATTGATGGGCATTCAACACCATCGCATCAGTTATCCCGGATATGATTTCAACAAACCTACGGCGGCGTCGAAGAACATAGAAACCAATCAAAAGATTGGCGCGCCCAACGGCAAACAGAAACAGGCAGCCAAAGCCGCGCCGCTAACAGAAGCGAAAAAAGCCAGTGGCGATTGAGGTCTTAAACAAACAGCGATTGGTTGGCATAGATGTTCGTAGCGTTGCCGATGTAGCAAGCGCGACACTTGCGCTTGTGCGAAAGCAAGGGAAGCAACCGAATGCGAGTTTGCGAAGGCAAGCAAGCGCGAGTTTGCAAAACGGATCGCATGATCATTCACAGATGACGGTGGTTTTTGTGCGCGATAAAAAGATTCGCGAGTTGAATCGCAAATATCGAGGCAGAGATTACGCTACCGACGTCCTCTCTTTTCAAGCGCGCGACGGGCAAGACGAAGCATTTGATTTGGGCGAAGATGATTTTCTAGGCGATATTATTATCTCAACCGATACGGCTATGCGACAGGCGAAAGAGGCAAAGCATAGCTTTGAGCGCGAGGTGCAAGAATTGGTCATACACGGGGTTTTGCATCTGTGCGCTTACGATCACGAAACAGATAACGGCGAGATGAATCGCCTTGAGTTGAAAATGAGGAAGCAGTTACTTGATTAGGACTGAGTGCTGAGGACTGAGGACTGAGTGAATCTTGAAACGCTGAAGTAGGCGCCATGAATGATAAACAGGAGAGTGCAAATCTCACTTCATCGTTTATCGTTTTGCCTTCATACTTTTCAAACACTCAGTTCTCAGTCCTCAGTCCTCAGCACTTTAAATTATGATTAGTGAATTACTTTTGACCGGCGCGGCAGTGGTTGTGCTGGTCTTTCTTTCCATCATAAAAACGGCGTATGAGTCTTTGAGCGAGGTCTCGCTCAGAGTGATGTTGAACGAACGCGAAGCCAGTCGCCGCGCTCGCTTCTTTCGTGAACTGCTGGAAAACCGTCAGCAATTCGACCTGATTCTCATACTCGGCACACAACTTTCCATCGCTTGTATCACCATTTTTCTGACAGACATTATCATTCAATCGGAAGTCCGTTCGCCTTTGCTTCTGGCGTTTATGACCATCTTTGCGGTCATCCTAGCCTTTCGGCAATTCGTGCCGCGCCTAATCGTTCAAAACAGACCGGAAAGGGTGTTGCTTCTGCTCTTGCCGCCTTTTCAAATTATCTATCGTGTACTGACGGTCTTCGTTGCGCCAATCAACGCCGTGCTTGAAAAGTTAAAGACCGAAGAACTGGAAGCATCACTCACCGAAGCACAAGAGGAAGAAGAGACCATGCAGGAGGTGCAAGCCTTCATAGATGTAGCCGAAGAAGAAGGCATCATTGAAGAAGCCGAAGGCGAGTTGATTCAATCCGTACTGGAGTTTGGCGACACGCTGGTTGGCGAAGTCATGCGTCCGCGTCCGCTGATTGCGGCAATTTCTATTACAGCCACCATTGAAGATGCGCGTCGTTTGATTATGGAATTGAAGTATTCACGCCTTCCGGTTTACCGCGATAACATTGACCAGATTGAAGGTCTGATTTACGTGCGCGATTTGCTGGCATTTTGCGAACCGGAAAAGAAAGACGCGCTGGTCAGTGAGTGTATGCGACCGGTTCATTCCGTGCCGGAAACCAAACCGATCGCCGAGTTGCTGCAAGAGATGCAAAGAGCGAAAGTGCAGATGGCGATTGTCATTGACGAGTATGGCGGCGTCGCAGGGCTGGTCACCGTCGAAGACATCATCGAAGAAGTGATGGGCGAAATTGAAGATGAAGACCGCGCTCACATAGATGTTGAAATCAAACCCACAGAAGACGGGTCATATGAATTGGAAGGCAGTACAGAGGTAAGGATCGTCGAAGATTTATTCGATAAAGAGGTTGCAGCAGACGATTTCACGACGATTGCCGGATTGATCATTAACGTAATGAACCGCGTGCCTGTTGAAGGCGAAAAGTTGGAATTCAAAGGTCTGGAATTTGAAATTCTGGAAAGTGACGGGCAGCGCGTCAATAAAGTGCGGCTTCGCGCCACTGCGTCTCAAGATGCCGGCGAGTCTGAAGCCGCAAGCTCGTAAACAAGAAGGCAAAAGTAAAAAGGCAAAAGTAAAAAGCACGACGGTCAGTGCTGGGATGGGCTTTTGCGGTACCACAAAACTTTTGCCTGAGTAGGTAAAGGAATAAGCTTGAGCCAAGAAAATAAGAGACAGAAATCGGGCGTCGTCGCATTGATCGGTCGCCCGAACGCAGGCAAATCTACCCTATTGAACAAACTGGTAGGTGAAAAAATTGCTATTGTTTCGGATAAACCGCAAACCACTCGCACACGCATCAGCGGTGTGCTGACTCGCCAGGAAGGACAGATCGTTTTCCTGGACACCCCAGGCGTACACAAACCCGGCTACAAATTGAATCGCCGCATGATGAGCATCGTTACGGATTCGCTTTCATCTGTAGATTTAATCTTGCTGATGATTGACGCTACGCAAGCGATGGGTGCGGGCGATAAATTTGTCCTGGAGATGATGAAGCGCGTCGAAACACCCGCTTTTCTTATGCTCAACAAGATTGACCGAATGGCTGACAAGAGCAAATTGCTTTCGTTGATTCAGCGCTATACCAATGAGAGAGAATTTTCCGAAGTGATTCCCGTATCGGCGCTCAAAGGCGACAATGTGGAGTTGTTGTTAGAGAAGATATTTGAACATCTGCCGGAAGGCGAATTGCTTTATCCTGAAGATACCTTGACCGATCAACCCGAGCGTATATTAGTTGCAGAGTTGGTGCGCGAAAAAATTTTGCAAGCCACTTCCGAAGAGATTCCTTATGTCACCGCCGTCCTCGTTGAACTTTGGGAAGAGACCGAGGGGAGTTTGAAGATTCACTGTTTGATTTACGTCGAGCGCGTCTCGCATAGAGCAATCGTCATAGGGCGCGGTGGCACAAGGCTCAAAGAGATAGGGACGCTGGCACGCAAAGATATAGAGAAGATGCTCGGGCGAAAAATCTTTTTAGGCTTGCACGTCAAAGTGCGTGAGCGCTGGCGCGATGATGACCGCGCGCTCAACGAACTGGGCATACAGATGTAATGTCGGGTTGATCAAAGCCTAACTATATAGCCGAAATCAGTAAGGGTAGAGCGATGGCGAAAGGATGGTCGCTTACGTTTTACGGAGTGTTACACGAATAAAATCCTACAGCGATGTAAGCGGAAGGTTTTATTCGTGTAAATTTTAAAATCCTTTGTCATCTGCCGAAGGACCGTAGATTGACGGAACCAATATATCATTTAGACGCATATAGATCGTTAATTGTCCGCGATGATGAACCAGGTGGTTGATTGAAGATCCTATATTTTCCTTCTTCGGAGAGCTAAAAAGAACCTGCCCCTGATTTTTGAGAAAGAAGAGTTCGGAAAGCGCTTCATTGGTTACCTTTTGCAGGGCATTTCTCGCACCCTCTAAATTTTCATCAAAGTGATTTACTAATTCAACCGTGGTCTTGGGTTGAAAGTGTTCATAGGTTGCAAAATCTATTTTCGATGTTTCCACCATGTAGATTATCCATTTCGGGATTTCAGCAACCAGCAAAGATAGATAGCCCATGGTCATGGATTTTTCGTGTGGTTTCCAGCTAAATAAACTTTCAGGAATTCTTTCCAGGCATTTGCGGGTAGCCGCCGCTTCTGTTTCTAATTCTTTCAAAAACTCTGCACCCAATGTCGTTGAATCGTTCATAATACCATCCTTATTTAACTTAAAAATGTTGGAAACTCCTCGACTGTCAGTGGTGTTGTACTACTTTTTATAGAATGTATGCAAGTAGCTTTACCTATTAAAAGCTCTCCCCTTTCTAAAAAAGCGAGGGCTGTTAAAAACTCTCTGAGTGTAAAAAAGTAAGCCCCTCGCGAGCGGGGAGAGGGTAACCCTATAGCTTTGTTCTTTGACTACACAGACTCATAAAGACAAGATTTTTGAGTTGTGGCTGATAGGAAGGCGTGGTTATTGGTGAACATAAATAGAAGCGGAAGATAGCAGAATGCAAAATCATAATGTATTAATTGCTACATGAAATTGACTGTGAAGCGAAGTGGCTGGTATAACACTTTTGGACATTGAAAAGTCTCATAAAGAGACGGTGTCCTTTCATCTCAGTTATGAGAACGAACGGGCCGTTAGCTCAGTTGGCAGAGCAGGGGACTCTTAATCCCAAGGTCGGCGGTTCGACCCCGCCACGGCCCATCAATAAATACAATAAGTTACCATCATGCAATCTCCTCCTTTCTCTCCCTTGGCTAAAGGAAAGTTATGAAACGACGTGGTTTTGTCATCTCAATGGTTGCCTCTGCCGCCGGACTCTTTATGGCTTCTCAGGTTACCGGTCAGAAGAAAGCCATCAGCCCTGATTTGGCTAAGCTTGCTGAGGGCAAAGGCTTGAAGGTCTTCAACGGCAGTGTGAGTAGTCTCAATGACGGTGCCAGGAAAGGTGTCCGACTTAACGAGAGTCCGGGCGACGGTGTAGCCTATCTGGAAGGAATCGAGATCACCAACGGTACTATCGAGTTTGATGTCAGAGGCAAGGACGTTCGGCAACAAAGCTTTGTTGGTGTGGCCTTTCATGGAGTAGATGAAAGCACTTATGATGCGGTCTATTTCCGCCCCTTCAACTTCAAGACTGACGATCCGGCAAGGCGCATCCGCGCAGTCCAATACATTTCGCATCCGACCTATATGTGGGAGAAGCTGCGAGCCGAGCATCCTGGGCTTTACGAAAAGCCCGTCAATCCCGTGCCCGACCCAAACGCCAATGGCATTAAGTTAAGAAAAAATGTTTTTTGACGCTTCAATGGATTCAAGCACTTGCTTTGCACTGACTATGAGATTCCACGCTGGTGAATCCTTAACTTAATGCCATTGGACCCAAACGCCTGGTTCCATGTTCGTATAGTAGTTGCGAGTCCAAAAGTGAGTGTCTTCGTCAATGACGGGAAAGAACCTAGCCTGGTGGTCAATCAATTGAGCGAGCGCAAGAAAGGTCAGATCGGGCTTTGGGTCGGGAACAACTCTGGCGGAGACTTTGCAAATTTGACAATTATTCCAGCGTAACCCGATAGCCAGCCGTGAGCCGCTTTGCCGCCGAGTTCAGGACGATGAGCCTAGCCATATTGAAATCTCAACGGTAACGGTAAAGCTTGATCCGCTGGATACCGAATCTACCCGTTCCCAGCCGCAGGTGGCGACCTTGATGTGTCTGATCTCCGTTTAGCCGACGGCCCGGAAGCCATTGACCGTTCACATATCTACCTTCTTGGACTGAAAGTAGGCCCACAATCGGATTATCGGGTGTAGCAGCCTCAAAGGTCACTGTCATAGCAGTACCGGCAAAGATGAATTCATCCGGGCCAATCGCAATCACAAGTCCCCCGGAAATGACATTTTGCGACTGTGGGTTTTGCCCGCCGGGCGTTGGAGTGGGACGCTCGTAGGTTATGTTCAAGATGTAATCACCTAAGCGCAACTGTTGCGGTAAGCGTTGCTCAACGCCTTCCGGCAGCAGACCTGCCATCAAACCCTTTCCCTGATATTGGAGGATTAACGGGGCCAGCTGCCGTAACAGGTCATAACTGTCCGCAAGTGATTTGTTCGTCACTTCATCCAAAGACTCTATACTGAACGGGCTGAAGCCCATCGCGTCATGCTGGCCGATGGCGTATAACGCCTGGACCGCGTTGAGTGGACCGGCAATCGCTTCCGGAATGAACAGGGGATTGCCCGACCTGTGATATTTCCGTACCCATTCGGCAAAGTTCTGGAAGTAAATATCCGGCGATAAAAAATCGATTTTTGGAGAGCCAGCTCGCCAGATATCCATGAGGTGAGGCAGCGGCCCTGCGCTTGGGTATTGGCCGGGCTGGTACCCAGGGCGTATGAGCGCCGCGTTGACAAACATGGGCAGAGGGTATTGGGCTTTACCGATTTCGGCAACTCGATTTACGTAACGCGCAAAGTGCCATGCCATGAAGATTTCATCTGTTCCCGGTCCCTTGCCAAAGACTTCTTCCCACGTGCCGCGGGGCTTAAAACCGTTTGCCGCCCACACCGCCCGGAATTCGGCAATCAGGTTATCCTTGTGCCGCTGCAAATAGTCCATCAACTCCACCGGTATCTGTTGATTGAAAAGCTGGTCGGCGATGGCACTGCGGTCGCGTGAATCCGGAATCATTCCGATCTCGTTCTCCACTTGCACCATGATGACTGTGTGATCGCTGCCATCCACTTCGCGCAGGTGGCGCATGAATGCCGCAAACGCACGCGCGTCGGCATCGAGATTTTCTTTGCTAAAAGGCGAAAGGATCTCTATGCCCTTTCCGGCTTTGTCTTGCGAGCGGGGGAAGCGCGCTTGATCGGTTTTTACCCAGGCCGGAGCATAACAAGACATGCTGTTCTTCCAGGACGCAAACCACAACGGCACGAGACGAAGTTTGTGTTTACGAGCTTCCTGGATTAAACCATCCACCAGAGTAAAGTCGAATTTCCCTTCAGATGGTTCTATCAGCTCCCAATAGATGGGAATAAGAACCGTATTGAGATTGAGCGCGGCGAGTTTCGGCCATATCGGATGCATGTATTCCAGGCTGGAGGAGGTGGAGTTACCCAATTCGCCAGCGAGCATGAGAAAGGGCTTATCGTCAACGATGAGTTGTGTAGCCGTCCCCTGTTTCCGAAGGGATGGAGGGCGATGTTGCTGCGCCCCACGGATGGGCATAAAGCAAGTTACTAAGATCGCAGACGCGATAAAGGGAGTCACGACTCTTTGTTTGAGCCAGTGTCTATCTATCATCTTCACGGTACCTCTGCGAAGTACCTTTCGCGAGACCAATATCACCCTATCAAACATTGACAGCATTCCTTACTCCCTGAGTTGAGCTATTTCGATTACCGTATCATTGCCGTTGCAATGCTTCCAGCGCGAAAGCGGCAGACCGCTTAAGACAATGAGCGGTATTGCTAGGGGCATTGCATTTTCGCAGGTAGCGAGCAGTTAAATACGGGCGTTTAGAGTACCGCCTTCAGGCGGAATTTTTG
>JANMSG010001024.1:0-6961 GCA_031389065.1 Acidobacteriota bacterium
CAGGAATTTTTTGCGAGCTTGTTTTGCGGCAATCATCGAAGAGGCTTTGCGCGTAGCACGGTCATAAGAAAATGTATAACGCTTTCGCAAAGTCTCCGCCTGTGCTGTCAAAGTTATAGAAAAAACGATCATTGACAGAGAAAAAATAATCACCGTCCTTAAACATTTTGACCATTCACATGATTGAAAATTCTTGTTACAGATTGTTGTTTTCATATTCACCTTTAGTAGTTAGTAGGACTTCCGCAAAGATATGTACAGTAGACTGTCTAGTCTGCTGTTGCCTTGGTTTGCAGGTCGTTTGGCGAACTCCAAAAACTGCGCTACTAAATCATCCGCAGGTTGGACAACCTACGGTACATCACCTGCGTAAGCCCTGATTATTTTGAAAAATTTACTTCCAATAAAACACAACGATTAGCATTCCCACTGCGACTAGCGCAAAACTCCAAAAAATTAGCTCGCTGAAAATGACACGGCTTCGCGGGTAATCAGCATTATTTTTCCTGTGCGTTCGATGTTTTGCCGACAATGCCGAGTGTGCCATCCAGATCCCTGCGACGACTACGCAGAGCGCCATAATTCGCAGGGGCCAAAGGAAAAACATCCATTGGCTTTCAACCAAAACTAAAAATGGCAGCCCCAGTCCTAAGCAAATTGCCGCGCTGATAACGGTTCCCCCGAACCCTTCATCATCCGCAGGCGTTTCGAAAGCGCCTACCTTAGCAGCAGCGTCTACATCGAAAGCATACGACGAGCCGTAAGCGATGCTTTTTGGTTGCCTTGCTTCGTCATAGGCTTTTCGCGTTTCGCTATGGCTCAATAAATCACGGGCTTCATTGAGCGTTTTCATATCTTCCTCGTTGCCGCCGCTGTCAGGGTGCTTACTGCGAGCTTCGTTGCGATAGGCTTTCTCAATTTCATCCGTAGTCGCATCAAAGCTGACGCCCAACACTTCATAATAATCTTTATTGGCATCGAAGTTCTGCATCAATCCTCTCCGAGTGTCACGGCGTGGCAAAACAAACCTTGCGTTTCAACCTCTCTATTTAGCAATTCAATTTCGCGCTGCTGTAGTTCTTCGAGCAAATTATATTCACACTTGTCTGTATGCAAAAGCAAAGGATTCAAAAACAAATTTCACAGCTTCTTTGGTCAATGCAGGTGGCGCTTTGTTCATGCTATATTGACGACTATGACAGCGATACCGAAAAATGCAGCAGCAATTATACTTTTGAAAGACCAACACGATCCGAAAGTTTTCTGGGTGAAGCGTAGTGCGAAGCTAATGTTTATGCCTGGGTTTCACGCCTTCCCCGGCGGACAGGTTGATGAAAACGACCTCAATATTTCAATCATCAATTGCGAAGATGAAGAAGGCGCATTGATGCGAGCCGCAGCCGTGCGTGAATTTTTTGAAGAGACAGGCATCCTTTTCGCTCAGGGCGCGGGGGAACTTCCAACAGAGACGCTGAAAGCCGAGCGTCAATCTCTACACGAAAATGCCAAGACATTTGCAGAAATTCTTGCAGAACATAATCTGGTTATTGACGGCGCAATGCTTGAAGCTGCCGGTCGTTGGGTAACTCCGACAATGGCTCCGCGACGTTTCGACACCTGGTTTTATCTGGGCTGGCTCGAAGATCATCAGGAGCCTTTCATTGAAGGAGGCGAATTAGCTGAAGGCGAATGGATTCGTCCGAGCGAAGCTTTCGACAGATGGAAGAGCGGCGAAATTATGATGGCTCCCCCAACGCTTCATATCATTCAGACTCTTGCAGAAAATTGTAACAGGCTAGAATCCTTGAAATCGGCTCTGGTAGCCATTTCTGAGGCAACCAACGGAGCTATCCGTCGTATGGAATTCCAGCCGAACTTCTTCCTTTGGCCCGTTAAAACGCCGACGCTTCCGCCTGCTACGCATACGAATTGTTACATCATTGGCGGCAAAGAATTGATCGTCATCGACCCCGCGTCGCCTTACGAAGAAGAACAAGAAATTCTGGACACTTTGCTCGATGGATTTATCGCAGAAGGGCGACGTGTACGCGAAATTATTTTGACGCATCATCACCCTGACCACGTTGGCGGCGTCAATCACTTGAGCAAGCGCTTAGGAGTGGGAGTTGCCGCGCATAAACTCACTGCGGACAGGCTTGCAGGAGAAGTTGAAGTAACGCGCTACATCGAAGACAACGAGTTGATAGAGTTCGACGATTTGCCGGATTTGCGCTTACGAGCTTTGCACACGCCCGGACACACTCGTGGTCATTTATGTTTTTACGAAGAGGTTCGCGGTTATGTCATCACAGGCGATTTAGTCGTCGGCATAGGCACAGTCGTCATAGACCCGCCCGAAGGCAATATGAAGCAGTATTTTCATTCGCTGCATCGTTTGCTTGCATTGCCCAAATTGACTTCGCTGTTTGGCGCACACGGTCCGGCGATCGCCAATGCGCGAGCCAAGATAGAAGAATACATCACACATCGCACAGCCCGTGAAACCAAAATATTTTCTGCAATTGAATCTGGCGCGACGACGCTCGATGAAATCGTCCCAACTGCTTATACAGATGTAAAGCCTGAGTTGTATCCGCTGGCGCGGCGCTCAACCATTGCCCATTTAGAAAAGCTAACAGAAGAAGGGCAGGTAGAACGATTGTCAGATCAACAGTACGCAATCGCATAAGTTTAACTTACAAAACGATGAGTGAAGTCAATCAATTGGAAAAAATTGTCTTCTCGGAAAATACTCTGATTGTGCTGTGCGGCATTGCAGGATGCGGCAAATCCGCTTTCGCGGCGAAACATTTTTTGCCGACGCAAATTGTTTCTTCCGATGAATGCCGGGCGCGAATTTGCGATGATGAGGCCAATCAAAAAGTCACAGGTCACGCATTTGAATTATGGCGATTGATTATTAGAAAGCGTTTGCTGCTTGGCAAACTAACCGTTGCCGACGCGACGAATCTTGAAAGAGGTGACCGCGAGTGGTTGGTGAAAACTGCTCGATATTACAACTTCCTTTCTGCAGTGATGCTCTTCGATTTGCCATTAAAAGTTTGTCTGACACGCAATGCGACACGAAAGCGTGTGGTGCCGGAAGAGGCGTTAATCAAGCAATATGAATTCTTTCAAAACACATTGGGTTCAATCAAAGATGAACGATTCGATTCTATTTTTGTGTTAAACGAAAAAGAGCTATCTCTTGTCAATATCGAGATCGTGTCAGGAAAAACCATTTAGCCTGGAAATCATAAGTTTGCCAGCAAACCACAGCCTATGTTGAAGATAATTTGTGGCTTGCTGGCAAGATAATTAAGCAACTTACATTAGATTGAAACACCCTATGACTGATCTCCCGTTGGAGACTCAAAGAGTCTCCTCTATTTACTGAACCATTTTTTTAGCGGGTGAAATTGTCTTTTGATTTGAATCAGCAGCTTCAGTCACACCATAAATGTGAGTTTGTCCACGAAGAATAATATTTCCTTCAGTGAGCGCCGGTGTCGCCATTAAAGCTTCCCCCATAGGATTGGTAGCCAGTAATTCAAATTTTGCTCCCGCTTTCACAACAAACACATCGCCATCTTCGCTCGACAAATATAACTTGCCATCGGCGGCTACGGGTGATGCGCTGAAGGTACTCGGCAATCGTTGTTGATACACTACCTCTCCGGTTTTTACATGATATGCGCTAAAGACTCCATTATCGCTACAGACGTACAGAAACTCTCCGTAGACAATCGGGGTCGGAGTGTATGGACTGCCTTTAGCGGTTCGCCAAGCCAGAAATTGATGGGTCTCTTGCCCCTCTTTCAAAGATATATCACCTTGCGCGCCAGCTCGGAAGGCATACATGGAGCGGCCCGCAGGGTACCCGCTCGTCACGATGAGAAGGTCATTTGCGATGATCGGTGCCTGTTGTTTCACCTGTGTATCATTGTCTGAAAAGCGCCATAACTCTTTGCCTGTTAAGGGGTCGTAACCGCGTATGAAATGACCGCCGTTCGCAATTAACTCCGTGCGGTTTTTGCCTTCATAAATTGTCGGTGTACTCCACGAAGTTATTTCGCCGCGTTCGACACGCCAGACCTGTTTGCCATCTTTTAAATTGAATCCGGCAAGAAACGACTGTGTATGCCCATCGCTTTGCACGATGACTAAATCTTTATAAATGATTGGCGAACTCGACTGTCCCCATTCTGAGGTTGTATCTTGATAGAGTCCCGGATTGAGAACCCCTAGATCTTTTTTCCAGAGCATCTTGCCATTCAAGTCATAGGCAAACAGTCCTTCGGAATTCATGAGCGCGACAACATAGCGACCATCCGTCACAGGGGTTGGATTCGCTTGACTCGCCTTGATGTGACGTTTGGCGCGCGGAATCCCTTCGTGGGCAGTTTGCTGCCAAAGGATTTTCCCTGTGTTCTTATCAAGGCAATAAACACGCCAGGTATGCTTCATGTCATCTTTGGCTAAATCTATTCCTCCATCTTTTGGAGAGAATGTTGTTTTCGCGTCGCTACTGATTGCTGTGGTGATAAAAACCTTGTTTTCCCAAATGATAGGACTGGAATGACCAAAACCAGGAATAGGTGTTTTCCAGCGGATGTTGGATGATTTTTCCGCATCCCAGCGCGTCGGCATCGATTTCACATCAGCGACCCCTGAAGCATTTTTGCCGCGAAATGAAGTCCAATTCTGAGCCCTCACTTCAACCGCAAAACAAATACAAATAATCATTGAACAAGTTAACTTAACAATCATACTCGCTTAAACTCTCCTATTGGGCTATCTACTTGCAGTTGTCATACAGATTGATTTTAGCCTCTTCATCTATTGAGGCTAAAATCTTCGGACTCATTTATAGTTATCATTTGACCTGCATACTTTATCTAAAGCCACAGGTAGAATGACAAGAGCAAATTTGCGGATTGCATGATCTGGCTGGGGTTACTTCTCATAAACGCCTGAACCGTTCATAAGGTTTCACCTTCAACCGAAAAAGATATGACAGTGATAAACGAAGGCATGTGCAGGTGTAACAGGGAAATGACAGAGTGAAGAATAAATTTTGCAAGCCATTAGTCGTTTGATATTAACGATTTCGCAAACCAAGAAGGTTCGAATGCCTTGTACGGGCGGTTGCCCCTTCTCGAAACGTACATGAATTTTACTGAGGGGCGGTCGTCTCTGACCGCCCCTAAATGATTTCTAGTGGCTTCGCCGAGAAATCATTTTCTGAATTGCTATGGTTCTCGAAATCAATCACCACCGACGGTGACGGGTTCAGCGGCACCTTTGGATGCGCGAATCGTGCGTCGCCATTTCAACACCGAATCAACAAGAACGATTAGTACACAAGCCATCATGATCACCGTAAGCGTCACGTTCGTATAACCTCGTTGTGGGTTTACAGTGTCTTTCAAAAAGTTATCGAAGATCGAACGCCACCCAGCAATCAATGTCGTCGTCGCAACGAACAACAGAGGCGTGATGGTCACCCAGGCATATTTCGCTCGACCGGAATTGATGATTACCGTTGTGCCTACGCACAAAGCGATTGCCGCAAGCAATTGATTGGCAATGCCAAACATCGGCCAAATCGTTGACACGGAACCTGTGCGTATGAAGTAGACCCAACCAAAAACGACGAGAGCCGTTGTGATGATTGCGCCCGGCAACCAATCCGGGCGTTCCAGTGGCTTATACACTCGCCCTAAAAATTCGCCCACCATGAACCTTGCGACGCGGGTCCCTGTGTCTATCGTAGTTAAGATGAATAAGGCTTCAAACATAATGGCGAAGTGATACCAATACTTCATCAAACCGCCAAATCCCGGCACCGCTTCAAAGATGCGCGCGATACCTATCGCCAGCGTCACAGCGCCACCCGTGCGCCCGCGCAGATTCTTCTCGCCGGTCTCTTGCGTCAGGCGTTCCAACTCCTGCTCGTGCAGATCGAAGCCTTCTGAACTGTGCGTATCAACGAACAGTGTATAAGCCGCTTTTGCCTGATCGCTCTTCTGGTCAATATTGATGGAAAAATAATCGCCTGGCAGAAGCGACGAAGCGGCTATCAATGCGACAACGCCGACAATACCTTCCATCAACATTCCGCCATAACCAATCATTCGCGCATGACTTTCGTGGGTAATCATCTTGGGCGTAGTGCCTGAGCTTATCAGCGAATGAAAGCCTGAAATCGCTCCGCAGGCAATCGTGATAAAAACGAACGGATAGAGTTTACCGGAAATGATGGGGCCGCCACCTTCCACAAATTTCGTCACAGGAGGCATATTCAAAGTCGGCGCGACAATAATTACACCGATTATTAAAAAAGCCACGGTTCCGATTTTCATGTAAGAGCTTAAATAATCGCGCGGACACAGCAACATCCATACAGGCAACACTGAAGCGATGAAACCATAAGCAGCCATCAAATAAGTTATGGATGTTTCAGAGAGAGTAAAGGCTGGCGCCCACGATGATTCAGCGATTCTACCGCCCATAATCACGGCAAAGAATAAACCGATCACACCTATAATTGTGCCTTCAGTGATTTTGCCTTTGCGGAACTTGTACATATAAAGTCCCATAAAAAGCGCCAGCGGAATTGTAAATCCGACGGTGAATGTCCCCCAAGGGCTTTCGCCCAACGCTTTCACAACAACAAGACCGAGTCCCGCCAGCGCAATCACAACGATAAACAGTATCGCTATACCTGTGATCACTCCGGACAGAGGGCTGATTTCGGTTCGCGCAATTTCAGCAAGCGATTTGCCGCCCCTTCGCGTCGATGCGGCAAGAATAATGAAATCGTGAACCGCGCCGCCAATCACCACACCGATGACTAACCAGAGCAAGCCCGGTAGATAACCGAACTGCGCCGCCAGTACAGGCCCTACGAGCGGACCGGCACCGGAAATCGCCGCGAAGTGATGACCGAATAAAACCC
>JANMSG010001092.1:0-3987 GCA_031389065.1 Acidobacteriota bacterium
CAGGAATGTCCGCGCTCCCTAAGTCAACAGCAAAAATATAGTTACTGGCGAGGTTGATAGCTTGTCAAATTACGCGAACGATCAAGGTGGCGCTCGATAGCCAATGCAATCAAGCGGTCAATCAATTCACTGTAAGGAATGCCGCTCGCTTCCCACATCTTCGGATACATACTGATTGAAGTAAATCCAGGCATCGTGTTGATCTCGTTGATAATCACTTTATTGGTTTTTCGCTCAACAAAAAAATCAACACGCGCCAGCCCCGAACCATCCACCGCTTGAAAGGCACGAACCGCGTCATGCTGTATACGCTTTAAAATTTTCTGAGGCAATTTTGCAGGTACTTCCGTGCGCGAAGTGTTATCAATATATTTGTCTTCATAGTCGTAAAATTCATGACCGGTTATGACTTCGCCTGGCAGACTGGCAATTGGGTTATCATTGCCTAAAATAGCGACTTCGATTTCGCGTCCATTCACCGCTTTTTCAACAATGATTCTGCGGTCATAACGCGCCGCGTCGTTGATTGCGTCAAGCAATTCTTGTTTATCATCCGCCTTTGAAACGCCTACGGATGAACCTAAATTTGCGGGCTTGACGAAAACCGGAAAGCCAAGTCTTTGACTGATCTTTTTGATAATCTTATTGGGAAAGGCCTCCCAGGCAGAGCGCAAGAACCATTCGTAATCGCAAATGGCGAGCCCCGCTTGCGCGAATAATTGCTTCATCACAACTTTATCCATGCCTGTTGATGAAGCCAGCACACCGCAGCCGACATAAGGTACACATGCCATATCAAGTAAGCCTTGAATCGTACCATCTTCGCCGAAGGTGCCGTGCAGGACAGGGAAAACCACATCGAGTTTCTTCGCCTTGATGGTTTGCCCTGCGCCGTCAAGCTGCATCAAGCCTTTTTTTGTAGGGTCGCCAATGATGGCGACTTGCTGCTGATTTTCTGAGGCCATCACCGCTTCAGGCAACATCGCTTTGGCATTGCCGGCGACAAGCCATTTCCCTTCGTGGGTAATGCCTATGGGGACGACTTCATACTTCGATTTATCTATCGCGTTGATGACCGATTCGGCAGAGCGCAAAGAGACTTCGTGTTCACCAGATCTGCCGCCAAAGATTACGCCTACTCTGATTTTGTTTGCCAAGTATGTCTGTAGCCTTTCATCGCTTATTTTTTCCTTCTCCAACTTCCAGCAATCCCGTTGCTGTCGGTATCAGGGGGACTGAGGGAGAAGCCTTAGATTTTCACGAACGGGTTCGGCGTTTCGGTTTTTTCTGGAGGCTGAGAACAAAGTCCTCCGAGACATCGAAAATTGCGGCGATTTCCGCGACGGATAATTTTCCCAGTGCCAGCGATTTTTTTATGCGCTCCACCTTTTCGTGCATTCGTCCTTTTGCTTCGCCTTTTGCTTCGCCTTTTGCTTCGCCTTCATCGAAAGCTGTATCAATGACGTTTTTTAAATCGCGATAAACTTTCAGGCTCCGTTCATATTCGCTGCGCTCTTTCTTGTTATAGTTTGCAATTTCCGCTCTCATAAATCCTCTCCGAAACAAATCATCCTGCAAAACTTTTGGGATGCTTTGGAAGTCTTCCAGGTTCTTGATGAAGTATAGCCATTTATCGAGGTGTGTTTCTAGCTCGGCGGCGGTCTTTTTGAACTTAGGCATCTCGATGTAACAATAGGCAAGCTTATCATAAAAGACCTTGTTCCTTTGTGTCTTCAATTGGACGAGATGCAGAAAGTCGGAATTCTCGCTCTCGTTTTCAAAGACAAAATCTAGAATGCCTATGCAATAAACCGCCGTCAGATTGTAATCCCACTCGCCCATCTCTGCCTGCTCGCGTATCGGAAAGGTAGAATAAAAAACCGTCCGGTCTTTGAAGTAATGTTGTTTGGCTTTCTGCAATTCAACGATAAACCGACTGCCGTTCTGGTCTTGGCAGTAAATGTCGTATATCGCTTTGCGATCCAGATTCGTGCCGCCAAGCTGTTCGGTGTTTTTGAATTCAAGGGAGGCGATTTGCCGCTCTTTGGGCAGGAGTTGGTTGAGAAAGTCAGCCAGCAAATCTTTGCTGCCGGCTTCGCCAAACAACTTCTTGAAGCCGAAGTCGGTAAATGGATTGACGTACTTTGCGTTCATTTCCCGTCGTTTCAAAATTACAGTATCTTTTTGCCAAGCGCCGAAAGTATCAATTCAACCGCCAGCGTAGCCGTTTGGTTTGAGGTATCAAAGAGCGGATTGACTTCGGTGATTTCAACAGAAAGCACTTTGCCAGAATCCGCGAGCTTTTCCATTGCCAGATGGCTTTCGCGATAGGTCGCGCCGCCACGTTCGGGTGTGCCTACGCCGGGCGCGTAAAACGGATCAATGAAATCCATGTCCATCGTGACGTGAAAACCTACGGTGTCGTTTGAAGCAATATCAACGGCTTCTTTCATCACCGTAGCCATACCGCGCTCGTCCAGTTCACTCATCGTGATGACGCGAATATTTAACTCTCTGAGCAACTCGCGCTCGCCTGGGTCAACGCTGCGCGCCCCGATGATGACGGTGTTTTCCGGCAAAACTTTTGGCGCAAACCCTGCAATGTGGGTCAACTCTTTCGCACCACGACCGAGCAGAGCCGCCAGAGGCATCCCGTGTATGTTGCCCGATGGCGATGATTCAGGCGTATTTAAATCCGAATGCGCGTCTAACCAGACGATGCCGATTTTCTGTCCTTGCTTTTGATAATATGAAGATACACCGGCGACGCTACCAATAGCGATGGAATGATCGCCACCCAAAACAACAGGAATAGCGCCTTCTTCAAGCGCCGCTTCAACCATCTGCGCGAGTTCTTCTGACGCTTCGCCAATCTCCTTTAAATAATGGGCTCGCGGATTGGTCGCCGTCATAGATTCGGGAGGATGAACGTGAACATTGCCAGCATCGGCGACTTCAAACCCTTGAAAAGCGATGGCTTGATTGAGCCCGGCAACGCGAATGGCTGAGGGTCCCATATCAACGCCTCTCCGTCCGGCGCCCAAATCCATAGGCACGCCAATGATCTTTACCTTCTTTTTCATAACTACCTCATTCAGGATTGTGGATACAGGATTCAGGATTCAGTTGCAATTGATTAGCATTCGGTTGCTTAACGAATTGTATAGAGAAGCATTGAGAAGAAACAAAACCAGCAAACAAAATTCCACTTTCTGATTTAAACCGACTCTTGACGCCCGACTCCTGACTCTTGACACCGACCTATTAATATCTCAACCGCTTCTTCCGCCGTTGTCGCGAATAGTAAGTGTGACAAATCTTGTTCAGAAACGACAAGGTGTTGGCGCAATACATCAATCACCTTTACCCAACAATCGCCCAATAAAATAAGTGGTTTTGCAGGCATCACTCTGGTTGTCAACTTGTTCCATACCAGCGAAATTTCCGTGACTGTTCCCATGCCACCGCGCAAAGCGATATAGCCATCCGATTCCGTGATTAATTTTTCCAGGCGCGAATAAAAATCTTTGGTTGGCAGAATGCTTTTCAAATAAGCATTAGGCGCGCCGGAAAACTGCGTCATCGTGATGCCGATTACATCGCCTTCGGCTTCGTGTGCGCCGAGGCTTACAGCTTCCATAATTCCGGCGTAGCCGCCTGAGCAAACCTCGAAGTCCGCTTCGACTAGCAAGCGTCCTAACTTCAAGGCTTCCTGATACTCTTGGCTTTCGGCATTGCAACGCGAACCACCAAAGACGGTGATACGTTTCCGGGCAGGGGACAAAGGCCGTTCATCTATCATCTTTTCCAATATGATTTCTCCGATCAGCAAACAGTCTTATTTCTATTTGGAGGAAGCACCGATGCGGCAATACAAACTCAATGGCATCTCTTCAGTTCTCTTTGACCTGCTATGGAATAAGCCTCATAGCCATCAAGACAAATCATTACCCGACCAATCGTAGGGAATTGCTTAAGAGTTCTTTC
>JANMSG010001094.1:0-3558 GCA_031389065.1 Acidobacteriota bacterium
GCTGTTTTGAGGCGTCGCTACCTTCATACTTCTTCTCATTTCGGCTCGATGATCTCTATGCGCTCGATGGTATCGCCGCGAGCCAGGCGATTGACGACTTCCAGGCCTTCGATGACCTGCCCGAAGACGGTGTAGCCGCCGTCAAGATGAGGCTGCGGCGAATGGGTGATGAAGAATTGACTGCCGCCGGTGTCTTTGCCGGATAGAGCCATTCCAAGAGTGCCTGTCGTGTAAGGTTTTAAGTTTATCTCGTCACGGATTTGATAACCGGGTCCGCCGTTTTGATCGCCGCGCGAGTCGCCGCCTTGGACGACGAAATTCGGCACGATACGAATAAAGGCAAGCCCATTGAAATAACCGCTTTTGGCAAGCTGCATGAAATTATCTGCGGTCATCGGCGCATCAGAGGCGAACAACTCCACGCGAATGCTGCCTTTCTTGGTGTGGAAAATAGCCACAGGGTTTTTCCCCGCAGTCGCAAGCTGCGCCATTCGTCGCCAGTACTCTCTGCTGTGATTGGTCTTCACATTGCCGACCATAAGCTTGGCCCCTTTGGTATCTTGAGGCGATTCGCGCAAAAGTTCCGCCGCCCGACGACGCACAACGTAATCTTCTTCTTTCGTCTCATCGGCCAGAACGAGAATATTAATCGGATGCTTCAACTTTGCCGCTGCTTCAACAATCGCGATGCGAGCACCGTTCAACTTATCCGCCTTCGCCGCTTTGTAAGCGTCATTGAGCGCGTTGATCACAACATCGGATTGGTCGCCCGCATCACCCAGGAGAGTCGCCGTAGTGGCTCGCACAATTACATCTTCATGTTTGATTTGGGTGAGCAAAATTTTCTGCAAGCCATCCAATTTCGTCGCCGCCATGGCGTTCAAAATATCCGACACGGCGCGCGCGTCAGGTTTCATCACAAACAGATCAATCAACGTAGCTTTGGCTTTCTCGGTGTTCAATTGCCCAAGCCCTTGCGCGTAATTGGCGATATTTTTCCAATTCGGATTCGTCGGCTTGGCGCTTTCAGGGAAATCGAAGAACGCCGCTTCGCCAAATTTTGCCACAGCGATTTCAACCTCTGGGCTCGACCCTGCGCGTCCGTCCGCTAATCGAAAGGCTTTTATGAAAGGCAGAGCGCCAGGGTCTTTGAGGTTGCCAAGCGCAGTCGCAAGGAGCAGTAATAGGTTTTGTTGCGATGGAACCCCCTGTTTTTCGCGGTCAAATGCGCGGAAGCCATCAAGCAATTTGTTGCCCTGTTCAATCAAAGGCAAAACGGCTTTCGCATCAGCGATTGCGCCTAGCGCGTTGATTGCGGATGCCACGACACGTTCATCTTTATCGCCCAAAAGTTTGAGTAAAGGCTCAATGCCCCGCGCGTCTTTTGCAACGCCTAAAGCCCGCGCCGCGTTGGCGCGAACCAGAGGCTCTTGGTCTTCGAGGGCGGTGAGCAATGCCGGAACTGCCGCTGCTAAGCCTTCTCGTATTCGAGCCAGAGCGTTTGCGGCTTGCCAACGCAAATCTGCGTCGGGCGAGCGAAGTTGACTGGCGATGGCAGGTATCGTCGAAGATTGTCTGGCGCGTAGCAGAGCCGTGAGCGTAAGCGTCGCAACGAGTTTCGTTTCAGGGTTCACGGGCTGCGAGGCGTCCGGCAAAATCTTTGCAAGCGTTTCGGCAATTCCCGTGATACCGTATCTGCCAAGCGCGTCTGCCGAAAGTTTGTTTGCCACAATCTTGCCTAAAGCTTCAGCGGCTCGGGCGCGAACCAACATAGACTTTTCTGTTTCGGCGTCGAGCCTTTCCATCAGTGCGGAAGCCGCATAATGGCTTTCGATTTCACCCAGTGAAAAAGCTGCCAGGGCGCGAAACTCTTCGCTACGATCAGTTTTCAAAACGTCAAGCAGGGCAGTGATAGCAGTCGGGTAGCCTATGCGACCGAGCGCCAGAATGGTGCGACGGCGCACCGCACCATTGTTGCCGCTCAGTGGTGAAACCATATCGAGCAATTCGTTCGTCGTCGTACGCTCGTCTTCGTGTTGAATAATTTTCGGCAGCAGCGCAGACAACGTGCGATCACGTTTCAAAGTGGGCTTGCGCGACGGCACAGTTGTCGGCGGCAAGGGCGTAACCGGTGGCTGTTGCGCCAATGCTGATATGTTTAATAACAAAATTACTATGAATACGCTTAAAAAAATATTTTTCATAATTCAACTACACGAGATTTTGTTTTACTGTCATCATCGTTGCTTGCAACGTCGCGACGAGTTTTTCCTTGCCATCTTTTACGGCAAAGGCATCGCCCGTGCAGACGGTCAAAGTCTTTCCTGCTTTGGTCACTCGACCTCGCGCAATCATCTTATCGCCTACGGCCGGAGCAATGAAGTTGATTTTGAACTCTACGGTGACGACTTCTACACGGGGCGGCATCAGCGTAAACGAAGCGTAGCCGCAAGCCGTATCAACTATGGCTGCGATGACTGCGCCATGAACGAAGCCTTGTTGCTGCGTGAGGTCTTCGCGCCAGGCGACTTCTATTTCAACTTCGCCGGGTAATATCTTAACCATACGCGCGCCAATGTTTGTCATCAACCCTTGACGCGCAAAACTCGCTCTTACTTTCGCTTCAAAATTCGGATCTTGCGTTTCAAGGTTTGTCATTGAGGTCTTCTCAAAGGCGTTAGCCTTTGTTTTTATCGAGCCAGACAGTCAAGTCTTTCAGGTCTGTGAAGTCGAGCAGCGCATCGCTCAATCTTTCCAGTTGAACGACAGATAATTTCTTTATGCGTCCTTGCAAACGAATAGATATAACGCCCAACCGACGATTGAGTTGTCGCAGAACTATCTTTAATGCCTCTTGCTTCTCGCCTTGTTTAACGCCTTGTTTAACGCCTATCTCTATGCCTTCGCGCATCCAACTCGTGGTTAATTCCATAACTCTCTTTCTCCTTCTCGGCTCAATTTTAGCAGCCTCTCGTTTGAAAATCTCTACCTCCTTCGCGTTCAACTCCAAGTATGTATCAACAAAGCCTGAAATCAAACGCATCTTTGATTGATTCAATTTCAGGCTTGCCATCAAGCGCAAACATTCCAATTTCACAAAGGGGCGATCTTCGGGTTTGATCTGCATTCGCGCCATCAAGGCGCTCGCTATAGGATTCTTGTGCGTTACGTAATCTCGCCAGTTCAAACGATTCAACTGCACGACACGATAATGAAAGTCTAAAACCTTGTGATCAGAAAACTCTACCTGATAGGTATCCGGCTGTTGCTTCTTCGGTTTCTTGCCATAAAAAACAACGATCGGATAGACCGGCAGGCGAAACTGCTGATGGAAATAAGCGAAGTAAAAAAAGACTCGCTGTTGAAATTCCATCTCGGGTTCTCCTTGATTCTCTACATTGATGATGAAGAAAGAATCGCGGTCAAGGAAACGCGCCTTCACAACAATGTCCGCCGCGCGCTTTTCGCCTGTCACCAAATCCGTGAAGAACACTTTATCAAGAAAGACGAGCGAATCTTCTTTGAGGTATGCGCGCACTTCTGGAAAGAACAACTCAA
>JANMSG010001115.1:0-2546 GCA_031389065.1 Acidobacteriota bacterium
GCTGTTTTAAAAGTCAGGGAGTAAAAATAGGCTCAATGATTTCAAAGGACTTACGGAAGTGAGCAAAACATAATTTGGGTCGTTTCTTGCCTGTAAGTGCTGGAAATTCATTCAATCTATAACTTTTAAAACAGCTTCTAAATGTTTCTTCAACGGATATATTGCTGGCAATAGTCAGTGAACTTGCCGCAACTTTGCGTGAAAAACTGGGCATTGAGATCAAGGACAACTATTTTAAAAAACGCCTGAATGAGTTGAAGAATTATTTTCTTAGCGATGTCGAAATCAATGATGGCGAGATCGCATTGTGGGCATTCAAGTTAAAGATTCAGCGCTTGAAGAAAGACCCAAGCGCTCGAGAAAAAGTCCGCAAGGAGCTAGAACCTGAAAAATCAACTCTCTTGAACGAAATCAACCTGGTCTTTGACAAAGCCAGAGTGGCGGTAAAGAATTTCAAGGTCAAAGAGGGCGAAGCGCCTTACAAAGATTTTGTGCTGGTACTTGATAGCCTTGAGAGGATTCAAGGCTATAGTGGCAAACCAGACGGAATTGAATCACAGCGGCAACTTTTTATAGAATATGCTCCGCAACTGAGAGGTTTAGACACTCACATCATCTATACAGTGCCATTGGAATTGGCTCGCGCGGATGGGCCAAAGTTAAAACAGAGATATGGTGTTGACCCTTTCGTTTTGCCGATGATTAAAGTATTCGAGCGTGGCACCAATACCCCTTATGAAACAGGCTGGCAATGCTTGCGCGATTTGTTACAAAAACACTTGGGCGATGTGTCGCTCACAGATGCTTTTACTCCAGAGGCAATAAATTTTCTTTTGCAATACAGCGGCGGTCACACGCGCAGTTTGATGACCTTTGTTCAAGAGGCTTGCGCTTACACGGATGCGCTGCCGATTTCGCTTGCTGCCGCGCATAAGGCGATTCAACAAACGGTTCGCTCATATAGCACGGCAATACCAGAGCATCATTGGGAGAAACTCGCAGAGCTTGATAAGTCAGTTGACCAACGAATTCGCGGAGGCGATGACGATTACTTATTGATGTTAGAGCAACTGACCGTTTTGGAATACATCAACGGTGGTGATGAAAACCCTTTTGAGCTTGCAGAGCCTTGGTACGCGGTCAATCCGATTGTACGCCAATTGCAAAAATTCAAATCTACTCTGTTAAAAGAATCTGCGAAGATAAAAGAGCCTGCAAAATGAGCGGTAAGCAAACATTTGTTGAAGAAATTTTCGACCCTTTCAATCCGCCTGAGCCAAGCGAAGACGAAGAATTGGAGGCATTGAAAACGAGTCTCACTTTGGCAAAAGGTTTCTCGTTGCTGTTTGCCAAATGCAACCAGCCTAAGCATCGCACTAGATTGATGGAAGCGATAAAAAAAGAGCTTCCCCACCTCAACATTCAAGAGATTTCCTTCAAAGACCCGATCCATCATTTGCTCAATGAACTGCGCGTGCAGATTGCCGATCCGCCGCCGCAAGCCGTATTCGTTTCAGGCTTGGAATACTCTTTACCAATAGCCGCCGAAGCAAGCAACACGCCATTTGTCGCCAATCTCAACGCCTCGCGCAATTCATTTTCAAACGTCGTGTCTTGTCCGTTGGTGTTATGGGTGCCGGAGTATGTTTTAACTGCGATCATTCAAGGTGCGCCCGATTTCTTCTCGGTGCGTTCAGGCGTGTTTTTCTTCGCTACTACAATTGATGACACTCAAGGAATCGCGCAGTCACTTACGAGCGGTGATATAAATGCGTCTTTTAATTTGAAGCTAGAGGAAAAACACGAGCGTATTCAAACGATTGAAAGTCTACTTGCTGAGTATAGAGCATTACCTGATGAACAACGCGATTATCATACTGAGTTTGGATTACATTTGCGACTAGGACTTTTGTACTCCTCTTTGGGAGAATATTCCCCTGCACACGAACACCTTCAACAAGCAATCTATATTGCCAAAAGATTAAATGATTATGGATTGGAAAGTAGTGTTTTAGATGCCCTTGCTTCTCTTTATACGGATCAGGGACGGTGGGAAAAAGCAGAGAACGTAGCTAAACAAGCAATAGAATTTTCGCATAAAATTGGCAATCAAATTTTAGAGGCGAATATATTAAATAGTTTGGGGAATATCTACTATCAACAAAGTAAAGAGGCAGAAGCGGAATCAGCATATTGCCAAAGCCTAAAACTTTTCCACGAAAACTCTGATCGTGTTGGTGAAGCGTATGCCCTCGCAAATCTTGGGCTGATTCGTAGCGATCAAGAAAATTGGCAAGAAGCAGAAAAACTATTGAAGCAGAGTTTGAATATTTATAGACAGTTTGGGGATCGAGTCAATGAGGGAAGAACTCTTGATTCGCTTGGCCTAGCTTACTATCAACAAGGGCGCTTAGAAGAGGCGAAAGCAACACACCAACAGAGCCTTAGGATTTTTGAGGAAACAGGAAACCTTGTCGAGCAAGGCCTTGCTCTAAAATACCTGGCGATACTCTATTTTGAGAATAAAGATATAAAGAAAGCTTTAG
>JANMSG010000815.1:0-10481 GCA_031389065.1 Acidobacteriota bacterium
CAGATCAACATGTTGATCTGTGTTTTGGTTTATTACCAAACTTTTCTTGAGTTTTAACAGAACAGCCATCTTTCCATCGACTTAGCCTGTCAAATCCTCTGACTAAACTGTAACATTTACTACTTTGAGTGCTATTTTAGCTATAGGAAGGAGCGCTATGCAGACTGAATCAGATTTTAACCGAGTAGTACTTGATGCATTGAAAAGCCGTATTACTAAAATCCTCCCGAATCAAATTCTTTCTTGCTTAGAAGAATTGTCCGAAGAACAGCTCTGGTGGCGACCCAACGGGGAAAGCAATTCGGTAGGAAATTTAGTCCTACACCTTTCAGGTTCGATGCGCCATTATGTTTTAAAAACCGTTGGTGGAATGGATTTTGACCGCAATCGAGCTGCCGAATTCAGTGAGCGCGAACATTTGCCGAAAGCAGAAGTTACTTCGATTTTCAAAGAAACAATATCTCAAGTTACACATGTATTGGAATCTTTCGATCCCTCTCGTTTTCTTGAGTCAACCCCTGAACAGGCTTACAATCCATCAATTTTTAATTTGCTCTTTAACGTATCCATTCATGTTGCGACTCATGCAGGGCAAATTGTATTCGTGACCAAGATGTTAAAAGAGGGGTCTGTGGATGAACTATGGATTCGCGCTCATCAAGCTCAGTTGATTCCAAAAGCGGATTGACATTTGCCTACATCAATTCTCTAAGTTTTTTTGCAGCGCGATAATGTATGCCATTTTTTTCGGAAGGAATTTCACCGGGACGAAATAAACCGTCAACCCATCGCAGATACTCCCCCACCGGGCGTTTCCCCATAATCGTTGTCTTCAATCCCCCACGCCCTTGTACTGCGCTCAGATGATAGACGAAATTATCTTCGCCCCAATATATGGAGTCCTCCCATAAGCCCTTTTTAAGTTCTTCTCCGTCGCTTCCCAACAGGATTCCTGCACTGATGATTTGACTATAATTTGAGGTTTTGTTTGTCATATCCCTTCTTTCTACCGAATGAATTAAACTTCTGCAATCATGTTTTATTTATATCAGGTCAAAGCTTGTGAGTGTAGAACGAGTAAGGTAATATGGAGTACCAATTTTAGCGTCAATACGGTTTACGATTTTTGGTGGACTGCATTCAAAAACATTTAATAATACGAGATTGGATATTGAGCAACACAGTCCACCTGGTTCAATAATCCATGCCTTTTTTTCGAATTTAGAGTAAATAGTTATGATGAGAAGACCAACAAAAGTAATTAGCAGACAGGTAGATTTTGTACGCGTGGTTAAAGTCACAGGAAGACTAGACCCTGGAGATGGCCCTGACCAGTTGAGCGATACGGTGCAAAAGTTTGTTGAGGACGATCAACTCCATTTCTTGCTGGATCTCCGCTCGGTAACTTATATAAGCAGCACCGGCGTCGGAAGTTTAATTAAATGCTATCGTGCAGTGTTAAAGAAAAAAGGACAAGTTAAATTACTCTCGCCTTCACAATCTGTTAAGAACATCCTGGCAATATCGAAACTGGATGGAGTCTTTGAAATTTTCTCTGATGAAAAAGAGGCGATTGCAAATTTCGACAAGCCCAAAAAGCCGGAATAACTAAACCGGCCTTTTATCCTTCTTCTCTCTATCATCACCCTTTGGTTTATCCTTTTCCCTTACCGGAGGGGGACCGGGAGGGTCTTTCTTCTTATCATCTTTTTTCTTATCGTCCACAGATATTGCATACACATTAGATGTGGTGTCGGAAAATGCGCCGAAAGCCATCCCCAGAAAAAGAGTCATTAATATTGAAGCTAAGAACTTTTTCATACCTCTACACTCAACTATGCTGCTAAAAATATAAGTTGCCTGTGATCTCATAAGAATAGCAATTGAGATTCAATTGTAAATCCTTATTATTTGCCTGCAACACTTGCCGATAGCCATTCAACAAGAAACACTCTAGGCTTGGCAATCAGCATGCCACAACCAATAAAATCGGCAAACTAAATAATCAATCAACTTACCCTAAACCAAAATTATCCGCGCGATCTATTATAAAACCTTTTAGTTTAGAGTTGCACGTTTTAGTGCATAAATCCGATGCCTTTAGGTAGAGAATAAGTTGTAGGTGGAAGTACTGAGGATGAACCTTAATTCATTAGTTGAGCCGCCCATCTATTCAGGCGGCTCCATCTTTTCAATTATTTTCTTCTCTTGTTCACAGCTTCTTTCAATTTCTTTCCGACCGCAAATTTGACGGTTTTACTCGCAGGCACTTTTATCATAGCGTTGGTATGTGGATTGTGAGCCCGTCTGGCTTTTCTAAGCGATACATTAAAAGTGCCAAATCCAACCAAAGTTACTTTATGCCCCTTCCTCAAACTATCTGTAACTGCCCCTTTGAAAGCATTGATAGCTCGCTCGGCCTCTGCTTTCGTTATTGAAGCTGAGGCAGCAACTTTTTCAATCAAATCGCCCTGATTCATCTTTCCTCCTAAATCTGGTATGTCCGATTATGACTCAATACGATATGTTGTATCAGTGCAGGCGAGTTTATAGCATCAGACAAATATCGTGTCAACTTTTTCTCGAAGAGAAACGGCTGAAACAGGCTATGAGAGCCAAATTCAAGGCTTTTGCTCTGAAAATATTACGCAATTTGCATACTAATTATGAGGCAGGAGTCATCTGAAGAATGATTTTCATGCTGTTTGAGGAAGCTGCCTTTTTAAAAGCGAGTAGGCCTTCATCAATCGGCAACCTATCCGTAACGAGCGAGCGAACCTCTACAGACTTATCCTGCAAAAGTTTTATTGCGGATTCAAATCTTCCACATCGCGAACCGATAATCTGTATTTCATTGACTACAGCTTGCGATAAATCCAACGACACATTCCCTTTGAAGGTTGTCTTCAAAACAATCGCGCCTCGCGGTTTCACCAGGCCTATCGCTAGAGGCAACCCGCTAGCGGAGCCGCTCGCCTCGATGACGACATCGAATTTTTCACCATTTGTTTGCTGGATGATTTGCGACAAAATACTTGTTGCGCTTTCGATAAGAATAGAGGTATTGGAAATTCCATTTGCCAATTCGAGTTTGTCTAAGTGCTTGCCAATCATTGTTAAAGAGCAGTTGGTATGCGCAAGAGCGCGAATGATCAATTGAGCAAGTTTTCCATCACCAATCACCGCGACTCTGGTTGATGAATTGATTTCCAACTGTTCGAGAATCTGGCAGGCTGCTGCTAAAGGCTCAACAAAGACTGCTTCTTCATCGGCAACTGAATCGGGAAGGACAAGCAAATTGCCAGCCGGCAACGATAGAAATTCTGCAAATGCTCCCTCTCTCTCTTTGATTCCGAGAACCGTTCGGTTGGCGCAATGCCGCGCATCCCCAGCTTTGCAAAGTGCGCACGTATTACACCCCACGTTGATCTCTCCGACAACTCGCTTCCCTTTCAAAGTCTCATCAGGAGATTCAACGACTCTGCCGACGAATTCGTGTCCGAGTATGCCTCGAAAACCTGCGTAACCTTTTACTATTTCAAGGTCAGTATTACAAATACCCGCGCAGATTACTTTAACCAAAGCTTCGCCTTCACGCTTCACAACAGGTGAATCTATTTCAAGCTTTAGAGTGCCGTCAAATCGCAGAGCCTTCATAAATTATTGTCGTGTAAAAGTAAACGG
The DNA here is from genome assembly GCA_031389065.1 of Acidobacteriota bacterium. Lineage (GTDB taxonomy): Bacteria > Acidobacteriota > Blastocatellia > UBA7656 > UBA7656 > JACQDB01. Next base: position 3,685 of record JANMSG010000815.1, read on the forward strand.
CACAGAAAATCGCCCGCTACCAATTGGACTTTCGATAATGACAGTTGCAGACCTTCCAGGCTTTATCAGTTTTCTCAATTTTTTCTTTGTACCAAATAATTCAGTAAAGGTGCCGTCGCCTTGTCGTTGTCCAGAGAAATTCACTGTGGTTAATGGGGTATCGCCGTCCTCTCTGCGAATAACCATTGTTACGTTGTTTTCAACGAAGCCTGCGCCCAGGACTCTCACAAATTCACCACCATCAGAATCAATCGTGTATAGCGCGTTAATAACTGTCGGATTTCCTATGCGAAGTTTTAAATTTCCGCCGCTTCCGCGTCCGCTCACTTGAATTAGATAAGTCGTTCCGAGGGTCGCTGAAAAAGTTAAGACCGAGCGCTTGCTTTCAGCGATTGCACTGCCGAAATCGTCGCTGCAAGCGATTTGCGTAAGTGAGCCGCAACTTCCAGAGAAGACACTCAACACGGTGTCATAATCGCTGCCGATCGTATCTAGTCCGTAAACCGTATTAGCCGATGAAGTGATGCTGTACCATACGGTATGGGAATCTGTGCCGCCTGAGCAGGAGACGGCATCATCTGCTGAAGAGCTTGCGTTTCGCGTGTCTAAACTCTCATTGAAAGGAAGCGATGAAATAGCTTTCGGTGTCTGACAATTATCGTTCGCCAATCCACCACCGCCACCACCGCCGCCAGATGTGGCATATTCAATAAGTCCATAATAGATGTTTTGTTTTTGGTCGCGTGTATCTGCCCATAATAAATGCGCTTTGCCGCTGGCGGCAAAAAGTCCTATGTAATTGCCTAAACCGATAGGGCTGCCGCCATTGCCTGTGATGTTTGATTGAATGCGTGGGTTTGAAGAGAGTGCGCTCACTCGCGTGTTTTCTGAAAAAGCGGCACCGCCATTTGTGGATCTGGCGATGTACATATTGACCGATTGCCCCTCATCTCGCCGGTCGTAAAAAGCTACTTCGACGTCGCCGTTTGACGAGTCAACTCTAAGCCCTGGCAAAAATTGATCGGCTCCGGAAAAATCGTTGTTGACGCGAACCGGTTCGCTCATTGTTGGGTGACCGCCATTGGGGGGAGTTATTTTCTTAACAAAAATATCTGCATCGTTGCGATTCGTGGTTTCCGCCCAGGCGATGTAAATCATACCTCTGTTTGGTCCCGAACTTCGATCCACATCAAGCGCAGGAAAACTATTCATCCGCGACATTCCTGAAATAGACAATGCCGGTGAAGGCTCCGACAAAGAGCCTATAAAATTATGCACATTCAAATCTATGGATGGGGCTACATTTAAGGGCAGGAACGTATTTCCGCCATCTGTCGAGGCGTTGAATAATAGAACCTTCGGGTTGCCTATACCTTCCCAAGCCGGATAGACCTCGCCATTCGGGCCGGTGGTAACGGAAGGCCCGCGCATATCGCCTTCATGGCTGACTGTTTTAAGGTCAGAGAATGCTGTATCCGTCGGGCGTTTGTAAGCCATCTTAATCGCTTTGCGGTTTTGACCTTGAGTATCGCGGTCGGTTACAGCCCACACTACATAAATTGAATTCTTGAAAGGACTGGTTGGCGATGTATCAACCGTAACGTAGGCTTTTTCTGCTTGTTTAGGAGTTGCACCGCTCCCCACATCAAGAGTTACAGGCGATGGATTGGCAAAGGTTCGTCCGCCATCGGTCGAAGTAAAAACGTAAACGCTGCTATCGAAATTAGAATTGTCTAACAGTACGGCGCAAAGATAAAAAGTGCCATTTAAATCAACTGCAATTGAAGGCGATGCTGCGCGTCCCCAAGTCTTTTGCGGTGTTTCAAGGCTCAACATAGAGGTCGCCCAGGTTCGCCCACCATCCGATGAATGGTAAGAAGCGATTCGTGTGTTGCCGGTTACGCCATTGCCGCCGCCTACAATTACTTTTGACGCACCGACGATGATTTGCGGAGTAATGGGGCTGACGGCTATTGCCGTTTCATTGCGCGGATCCGTGTCTGTAGCAGGACTCACGAGCAGATCAAGAGTTGCTGTGATAGAGACATCGGCTATAACTCTCAACTCTAAGCGCGAAGATTGATGTTGAACAGCGATGAATAATAAAAGGCAAATTAAAAGTAACTTCTTTAACAAAGCAATGATTCTCCGAATTGTAAACATTCTAAAAGGCGGTTCTGTCATTCACTCAACGCAAAATTCTTTCACACAGAATAAACACAAGCAAGGCGAGATTGATTTGTCCGTTTGTTATGCGATTTTCAGCAATTGGAAAAACTGCAAAATCACCTTAAAAAACCTAAACATCTAGTAGAAAAAAGAAACTATTGTGCTATCAATTTCACGCGCCAATAATGGCCCTGACCCTATTTCGATTTTGAGCTCATTCGGCAATACAAGGAGTGTCTTATGCGTTATGTAGTATCACTATTGACAATGGCTGTCGTAGCATTCGGGATGGTCTTTCTGATTCAAGCTCAAGAGAGTTCGAAACGTCGCACCCCAAAGCTTACCAATGATGATTTAGTTGGCAACTCTCCATCCAACACAGGTTCTTTGCCTGTCGCTACCAATGGTTCAATTCAATGGCAAAATAATTTGGATCGCGCACTCAGTATGGCGAAGGAAAACCATAGCAAAGTCATCGTTGATGTTTATACAGACTGGTGTGGTTGGTGCAAAAAGATGGATAAAAATATCTACACAGACCCACAGGTTGTGGCGTTAAGCAGCCGCTATGTTTTCTTGAAGCTAAACGCAGAAGACGGCGGTCAGGGTGAGAGATTTACTCGCGACATGAATGTAAAGGGTTATCCGACGACTGTCATCATTGACGAAAACGGTCGCGCAGTAAATACAATTCGTGGCTATCCCAGATCCTTAGAACAATTCATTAGCAGCATTGAAGGAACACGATAATTCCGCACCTATACTGAACTTTGAGTCTTTGCGGCTGTGCAGGAACCTGGCTATGGTTAAAGAAAACTTCTTCTCACACAAAGTTGCAAAGCCGCAAAGCAAACGCAAAGTCAGTAACACTTTTCCTATCATCGGTCTCAACCTAAAATCTCACTTCCCCAATTGCCTAAACTGAATGGTTCAACAACTTTCCAAAGCGAAAGCTTGGCAGCTATACTGTTGGATTCATTTTTACAGGGAGATTCATTATTGAATATTAAACATTATCATTTGATAGGAATATGCGGAACAGCAATGGCATCGCTGGCGGGAATGCTCGCCGAGCAGGGACATAAAGTCACTGGCTCGGACGAAAATGTTTATCCACCAATGTCTTTGGAATTGAAACGCTTAGGCATACCGGTCAGCGAAGGCTACAAGGCGGAACATTTAAGTGATAGACCTGACGAGATTGTCGTTGGCAACGCAATCAGTCGCGGCAATATAGAGCTTGAATATGCGCTCAATGAAAAGATGCACTACACATCAATGGCGGCTGTCGTCAAAGAGAATTTCATTCGCGGGCATCATTCAGTGGTAATCGCCGGCACACACGGTAAGACAACGACAACCTCGCTGATGGCTTGGGCTATGGAGAAAGCTGATTGCCACCCCTCATTTTTGATCGGTGGGGTTGCCGAAAATTTTAACGCATCGTTTCGCGTTACACCAAGCAAATATTTTGTCATAGAAGGCGACGAATACGACACAGCATACTTCGACAAAGGTCCGAAGTTTATGCACTACTTGCCGGACACGGTGATTTTAAACAATATCGAATTCGATCACGCCGATATTTACCGCGACCTTGACGCGGTGAAATTTGCTTTCAGCCGTTTGATTTATTTGATACCAGGCAAAGGGCATCTCGTGGCAGGATGGGACTCGGAAATTGTTCGCGAACTAGCGCCGAAAGCCCTCTGCCCGGTTGTGAGTTTCGGTACAGAAGAGGGAGCGACTTGGCGAGCGAAAGATATTGACTTCTCCGGCGAGATGACGACGTTCAAAGTTACGGTTGAAGGGAAAGAATATGGTCAATATCAAACGCCGCTGGTTGGAATGTTCAATGTAAAGAATTGTCTGGGCGTAATTGCCGCTTGCGAAGTTATCGGTTTAGATAGGCAATCTCTGCAGGAGAGTTTGGCAGAATTCAAAAGCGTCAAACGCCGAATGCAGGTTCGAGGCATAGCCAACGGCGTGACTGTGATTGATGATTTTGCGCATCATCCGACAGCCGTTAAGGAGACCCTGCTCGGCGCCAAACAAAAATATACCGGTCAACGCATTATTGCTTTATTCGAGCCGCGCTCTTACACGGCTCAGATCAAACAGTTTCAACAGGAATTCACGGAAGGCTTGCTGGTGGCTGACAAAATCATCATCGCAGGATTATTTCATCCAGAGCGCTACACGAAAGACAAGGCAATCTGCCCGAATGAGATGATAGAGGAGATGAGAAATAAAGGGCGCGAAGCAGATTTCATTCCTTCTCCGGAAGAAATCGTCAGGCATCTCGCGTTTCAATTAAAAAACGGCGATGTTGTAGTAGTTATGTCAAATGGTTCTTTCGGAGGAATTCACGACAAACTCCTCGACGCAATTCGTGAGGCAGGCGAACGATAAAATCAAGTAGAGCGCAAGATTGTATACCCTACTTTATTATCCTCAACCTAAAAAATCTTGCCTATTCATTTACAGCCTTGGTGCCTTGCACGACAGAAAGTTTGTTTTTCGGTTCGATGCGTCCATGAAGTATGTTTTTGATTCTGTCTGGCAAAAAGTATGCGGCGACTTTCGACATACCGGCAACGAGTTCTTTGATGTCGTGCGAGCCTTTCCAATGATTCAACACAATACTACGGTCGGCGCGGTTCAAAAGCCGAAGAACCGAAATGCCTATCAAGTAAGAATCGTCTACTAATCCTATGAATGGAATGAAATCGGGTATCACATCAATTGGAGAGATGACGTAGAGAATCGTTCCTGCGACGATGGCTTTGTCTGCAGATGAAACCCGCGAGTCCCTTAATAAATCAAATAACAATTTCAAAAAGTTAGGAATGAAAAACAAATAGTCTTTCATTTTCGATTTCATCGTGCGACGTTGTGTCATTTCATTTCCTCTCTGACAATTTTGCTTACAGATTCATTTTAAGAACCCCTAACCAATGCGTCAATTTTGAATCCAACGAAAGCCACATAGTTGCACATTTTTTTGAAAAAAAAATGCGGGCAATGAGCCCGCATCTTCAAACCTTGTAAAATTGTGAATAAACATTCCTAAAATTCGCTCTCTTCGGCAACCGTAAGCACATTAAAGCTTTCATGAATTGCAGGATGAGGTCTCGCCGTTGGATTCCTCCGGATCATGACTCTTACGCGCTTCGACCTTTCTAGATATTTAAAGGCTTGAAAGGCTTGAATTTCGAGATTTGACTTTGCCTGGTTCACGAGTTGTAGCTCTTGCTCAAACTTATACCCGTCCAAAAGTTTCACAGTCTCATCAAGTTTTCTGAGCTTTTCCAGATCAGGGCAAGGCTTTTTAAGCTTTTCCGTTTTAGGAGCTACTGGCGCTTCATCTTCATCAAAAAAAACCTTAACCTCAGACTGGGGAGCAAATGCTTTGCTTTCAGCACCCGGTTCGTCGGCGGCGACTCCGACAGCAATTGAGCGAATGCTTTCTTCTTTCGATACCGGTTTGGCTTCCGGTGCAGCACTTTCTTCGTCCGAATCGGCAGCGATCTCCAACACCTCTACATCCAGCTCTTTCATACCAATGCTATCTTTCCTCACGATACTTCTGCTTATCGCTTTCAAAAAACATTCTTTAACTGGCTCTTTGATGGTCACAGAAGGATCGTTTACATCTATTGGCGGTGGCGCTTCGAATTCAAACTCCCTCCCCCTGTTGCAAGCAAGCTCTCCGCGGTTTTTTTCTGTCTCAGACGGAACTTTGCCATCGCTATAGAGAAAGTGAGTGCTTAACGTATTCAATTCAGCAACCAGGCTGGGATGATACATACAGCCGATAACACTTGCCACCTTCCCCCATGATTGGAAGATCGTCCCGATGCGTGGAGTCATATTGATGCCAAACGCATTTAAGAAAAGCTGTGTGGCGATGATGCTTAAAACCAGAATCATTAGAAAGGGCGTAGATTTAGTATTCTTGCTCATTCCTTACTCCTAAACTTTCATTTGAACCGAAGGCTCTGGTTAATGGAACTCCAAACGTTCGAGTGAAATTTAAGTTCCTTTAATTTCAACAATTTTTACTACTTTATTTTACTGTCTCTATTAACGCTGTGTAGGTGGCGGAAGGATGCACAAAGTTGCAAAAAAAATGTAAAAAGAAAATATTTAATTCCCTTTTTACATTTTTCTGCCCTGTGTAAGTCTGTTTCCCCTTATGCAAGAGCCTATGCGCCACTAAAAAGCTTGCCTTGTGGAGTTGCTTCGAGCCTTGAATCGAAGCTACAACCGAAATGTGCGTAAGCCGCTGGTGTAGCCATTCGCCCGCGCGGAGTGCGATTCAAGAAACCGATTTGAATCAAATACGGCTCATAAATCTCTTCAATCGCATCCTTTTCTTCGCTGATCGAAGCCGACAAGGTGCCTAATCCGACGGGGCCGCCATCGTACTTCTCAATAATTGTCAAGATCAGCTTTTTATCAACTTCATCGAGCCCTTTTATATCAACCTCCATTTTATCAAGAGCGTAGGTTGCGACTTCAGAATTGATGTGTCCGTCATATTTTATTTCTGCGAAATCTCGAACCCTACGCAACAAACGATTCGCAATTCGTGGGGTGCCACGTGAACGGGTAGCGATTTCAAC
>JANMSG010000020.1:0-19321 GCA_031389065.1 Acidobacteriota bacterium
TGTCGGGCGTGTGGTAAGCAGTAAGGAAAAAGTGAACAGTGATGGAACTTGTTTCTGACTCTATTTCTGAATAGAAAGTGCCTTCACTATTCACTATTTGCTGTCGACTCTCTCTTTCATTCGTTGCTCAACCAATTCAGGTACCAACCCTGTGATGGAGCCTTTGAGATTGAAGACCTCTTTAATCAATCGAGAACTCAAGTAAGAATACTCTTCAGAAGCCATCAAGAACACCGTTTCAATTGCAGGCTCCAGACGGCGATTCATCAAAGCCATCTGCAATTCATATTCATAATCCGAGATGGCGCGAATGCCGCGCACGATCGCTTCGGCCTCCTGCGCGACTGCGTAATGAACGAGCAAGCCATTGAATGTATCAACTCGGACGTTTTCGTAAGGCAGAACTGCTTGAATCATTTCGACACGCTCTTGAACCGAAAACATGGGTTGCTTTTGTATGTTCAACAAGATGGCAACGACCACTTCATCAAAGAGCCTTGCTGAACGCTCGATGATATCAAGGTGCCCGTTGGTCAATGGATCAAATGAACCTGGGTAGATTGCTCTGCGTATCACGTTTTCTCTCCATAAAATGGTTTGAAGAATTCCTGTTGAGTCAGGCGATACTAGCATATATATTTGTGGTTCGTCATTAGGCATCAGTAGGCAATTGCGAATTGAAGAATTCAAGATTTTGTTGCTCACTTGAGTGGCGCGCTTTTTGCACTTACAAAATGGCGAGAATTTTTTGTACTGAAATGATGCAAACTGTAAATCGGGCTGATTATTTGTAGCCTGAAAGCTTACAAATCTAATCGAAGAGGTATGATTATGAATTGGAATGGTCGTCAGGAGAGTGGAAATGTTGAAGATCGGCGCGGCATATCACGCGGAGGCATAATAGGCGGCGGCTTAGGAAGTGTTGTTCTGGTGATCCTTGCATTAATTTTCGGCGTTGATCCATCGCAACTTCTTCAACAAACAGAGCCGGGAGCGGGTGGCGGTCCAGAGGTACGTCGCGAAGTGAATCCTGCCGAAGAGGAGTTGCGCAAGTTTACAGGAGTGGTGCTAAAGGACACGGAAGATGTCTGGAACAAATTATTCAGAGAGCAACTCGGCAAACAATACCGCGAACCGACACTGCTGCTTTTTTCAGATCAAGTACGTTCCGCCTGCGGCTCTGCGTCTTCAGCTATGGGACCTTTCTATTGTCCTACGGATCAGAAAGTCTATATTGACCTGCAATTTTTTGCCGATTTAGAGCGACGCTATCAGGCAGCTGGTGATTTCGCTCAAGCCTATGTTGTGGCGCACGAGATCGGTCATCACGTGCAGAATCAATTGGGAATCTTCGAGCAGGTGCAAGGTAAGAAAGGGCGTATCTCTGCAGCAGAGTCGAATCAAATGTCTGTGCGGACGGAGTTACAGGCGGATTTTTTGGCAGGTGTCTGGGCGCATCACGCGCAAAAGATGAAGAACATTCTTGAGCCTGGCGATTTGGAAGAAGCGCTTGGAGCAGCCAGTGCCGTTGGCGATGACCGCTTACAGAAACAAGGGCAAGGTCATGTCGTACCGGATTCTTTCACGCACGGCACATCGGCGCAACGGGCTCGCTGGTTCCGCCTGGGGTTCGATACAGGCGATTTGAAGAAGATGATGGATCCTTTCAAAGCGAGTTACAATCAGTTGTAGCAATTTGCTCTAAGGAACATGTAAAAAATAAGTTGTGACAAGTTCCTGTTGAATGTCGCGTAGCGACAATTTGAATTTAGCCGTGGGGTTTCAACCCACGGTTAAAAGAATTCAGAGATTGCGTCGCGTCAGCGACGATTGAAAGTGAGCCTTTCCAATTGTCGCTGACGCGACAAGGCTTTCGGTTGATTCTCGTTCCGTGCGTTGAAACGCACGGCTACACTCAAATTGTCGCTACGCGACAAAACACCAATCATTATAAGTTAAATTTTTCATGTTCCTAAGTGAATTTCTTGAATCTATTTGCGTAACGCTGCGAAGGAAAATTGATAATTCATAATTGTATGGAGCGCTTTTTATTCTCGAATTTTCTATTGCCTGGCTGTCTATGGATTCAATGTATAAAAAGCCAACGACGATTCACCTTGTTTGACTTCGCGGTAGATTTTTAAGTTGCTGTATTGGCGTTCGAGCGGCGTTTTGGTTCGATGTTCAACGATGACTATCGAATCTTCGTTAATGATTTGGCTGGTAGCAAGTTGCTTCAAAACGTCTGTGTAAATATACGAAACATAAGGCGGGTCAAGATAAACGATGTCGAAGTTGCCAGTTGCCTGAGTGTATCTATTGTTCTGCCTTGCCGATTCCGGGTTCAGAGTCTCTCCCAGCTGTTTGACTGCTGCCAGTGCATCGCATTGAAGGACACGCGCTTTATCTATGCCACCAATCAATGCTAAATTCTCCTGTATTACAGCACAGGAGAGGCGCGATTTATCAACAAAGATGACTTCGCTTGCGCCACGACTTGCAGCTTCAATACCGATTGCGCCGCTGCCTGCGCAGAGGTCTAAAAAACGACTCTCTTTGATGTGCGGCGCTAAGATGTTGAATAGAGTTTCGCGCAGGCGATCTGATGTAGGGCGCACGTCTAAGCCTTCAACCGTTTTTAATCTTCTGCCTTTGAATGTTCCGCTGATAATTCGCATCTCTTGAAACTGATGATAAAGAATCAACGCGCTCATTTCCAATCCAAGCGCGCAATGCACCTTCATTTGGTTGACTTTTGTTTGATGAAAATCGGAAAATCTAAATCTTCCAGCAAACGGACGATTCAGATTATTCAAGAGGCAATAATGAAGAAGACAGTTTTTCTAACTCTGTTCCTGATGCTTTTGACACTCGCCGCCATGGCGCAGCAAAAAACCGGAACCCTCAAAGGCAAAATTGAAGATGAAAAAGGCAAGCCGATTGCCGATGCCGAAGTGCGCGTGATGAGCAGTCGCACTCGCAATGTAAAAGAAACAACGACAGACAAAGAGGGCAATTATACCTTAGAACTTGAACCCGATGATTACACCTTGAGCTTTGACGCGGAAGGCTACAAGGGCGGCACCATGACGCAGATGCAGCAGGTCGAAGAAGGCAAAGAGAATAAGGTCAAAACGATCAAGCTCTTCAAAGGCAAGCGCACCTCTCTGGTGCGCGGCGCGGTGTTTGATGTGAAGGGTTATTCGCTGCCTGGTGTGCGCCTGAAACTCGTGCGCGTGGCGAACGAGGAAGAGGCGAAAGACAAGAAAAAGATCGCTTCCGTGAAGATGGATTACATCACCAACAGTCGCGGCGAATTCGCTTTTCGCTTGCCGCCTGTACGAGCGCGTTACCAAGTCACAGCGCTAATTCGCGGCTACAAGTCACAGGTAAAGACCGTTGATGTAGGCGAAGACGAAGCCGTGCCGCTGGCTTTTTCGCTTGAACCTGTGCAAGAGTAATCGAAAAGTTAATGACAGCAGACCGACAAAAAATGATGAATCAGGAAGTCCGCGAAAAGGCTGGCGATGCCGAATTGTCTGAACCTGCAAAGAAGACCGAATATCTGACCGCCAAACAACTGGCGCAAATTTTACAAATCAGTGAATCATCCATTCATAAACTCAGACGCACCGGAAAAATTCCCGCCGTTATGCTGACCGACCGCTTGATTCGCTTCAACCTGAAAGATGTGAAACACGCATTGCGCCCCACGCAATCAAACAATCACCACAACGAAACTCCATCGCCTCACGAGCCAAGTCCGCAACTCTCTTTATTCGATAGCTACGAGAACAGTGGTCAGTAGCCGGTAGTCGGTGGCTGGTAAAAGTTGCCGAGACTTATAAAACACGATTCAATAAAAATCTTTAAGGTCTGATCACCCGTCACTGACTACCGGCTACTGACCACTGTTTTAATATCTTCCAAAATAATTTGCGAAATCGTGTCGCGCCCTGAACCCGCAAAGGACAAAATTTCACCGCCTTCTGCCGTTCTGAAAACGGCTGCCTTCGAGGTTCCTGACACCGCAAAAAAAGGTGAATCCGCATGGAGCAATTTCGGCGCGACGCTCACTCTCACACGCCCTTGCCAGATACGCGCGCGTCCTACGAGTCGCACGATACGGTTCGTAGCGCGACCATTTTCAATCAAGTTTCGAGTCTCTTCACCGATGCCGATGCGGGAAACGTCTATGAGCCTGACGTCGGCGTTCATCAAGGCTTTGGCGAGTATGAGAATCTTGCAAGCCGTGTCCCAGCCTTCAATGTCAAGTTTCGGATTGGGTTCGGCAATCCCGTCGTGTTGCGCGATTGCCAGCGCATCGTTGAATGACAAGCCCTGCTCTTGCATAGCCGTCAAGATGTAATTCGTTGTGCCATTTAACACGCCGCGAATTTCCAGCACTCTGTCGCCCGCGATTTCATCAGGAATGGCTACGCCCGTTGTGCCTGTGAAGGCGAGGTGCGATTCATATACATTGGCGATTCTCTTGAGCGCGTCAAAGCCGTAAACGATGGGTCCTTTATCCACTGTGACTACGTTGATACCTTGTGATAAAGCCTGTGTGAGCAGATCGAGCGCCGGTTGTCCGTCTTTGATATTCGTCGGCAATGATTCAACGATGCAGGAGATGTTTTCCAATCGCAAAGCTTTGTTGAACTGTTGCGCATCGCTCCTCAACTCGTCGGGCGCGAACTCTTTGATGCTGTGCCCTGCTTCTTTGTGCGCGAGCAGAGCCTTGAGTTGCTCAGGCGAACGAATCATCAACGAGCCGCTTGAATCGGCGATGGCGCGAATATTGATTGCCAGATTGTTTTCCCAGATGTAGCGGACAAAAGATTGACCGACATTTCCGAAACCGAGAAGCGCGATGTTGATCTCTTTCATGAAAATTTCATTATTTATTTGTACGCATAACTCATAAGTGAAGCCATGACTACTGCAAAAATGAACGCAAAAGACAGCCATTTCAATAGGCTATCCTTTCTTTTTTCAGGCTTAGATATGAAATAAGGAATGCAGGTGACAAGAAAAATAGGAATGAAGTAAGCAAACCAGACAGGCAATACGTATTTTAGATAATAAGGAACGATAAAAAATGCAAGCATGACCGCAAGAATGATTTTCCCCATTCTAATGGAAAATTTGATAAAAGGTTCTTGCGTTCTGGGCGGAATCCAATACTGAATAAGAAAAGAGATAATCATTATTATGCAGAAGCGCAGAGAGAACGGCACGTCAAATTTTTTCAGAGCATCCACGCCAAAACTAATCAATGCATAAGGAATTATGGATTTGACGCTAAAAAATGGCTCTTTTTTTTGCTCTAACTCCTGAATGTTTTCAGACATATTGCACTCCCAATGCCTTGAAAATGATGCGCTGACATTACCCTTTTTCTCGAACAAAAACAATGTAATCGCTCCAGATAGGTTCGCCGCCGTCTGCTCGCAAAGCCATTGCGACCTGCCCACGATGCGCCATCGAATGAAAGAGGACATGTGTCAAGATGTCTCTAAAAGTCGTAGTGTACTCTGTGCCCTTGCTGTTTTTATAGGTGGCGGTATTATCGAGTTTTTCTTCCGTCAATTCGTTTACAAAATCCGCATAAGCTTTCGCCATTTCGTTCGCCAGTGTTACGCATTCATCAAGCGATGCTTCTTGCCAGAAATCGAAACCTGTCGAATCTTCGTCGTGAAGTATGCGCGTCATCCACTCTTTTTCGGCAATCAACAGATGAGACAGTGCGCGAAGTGCTTTGGCACTTTGATTATCGAACGCCTTGAGCGATTCAATCATCCGACGATTCGCCCATTCGTTAAAAGCCACCAAATGACGCAAGGATTCAAGTGTCTGCATAAACTCTTCGTGGATGAGAATTATTGAACTAAGAAATGAGCCAGCACTGCACAAACAACTGAAATCAGAAGACAGAAAAGTGACCATTTGAGAAAGCTATCGGCAAAATATCCTGGCTTGGAATATTTGTACTTTGAAAGACAAAACAGGAGGACAGGTGTTCCATAAGCCAAAGGAATTGGTAAAAAAGCTTTCAGAAAGGAAGGTATTACCAGGATTGCGAAAATCGCGTAGATTGATACGAAAATAGTTTTAACAATATATTCTGATACTGTTTCTTTTGGGCGCTTTGGATAAGGTTGAAGGGCAAGTCCAACTAAAGTAACGATGAAAAAGTTTTTAAACGCCCTGTCTAAACTGAAATGGCTAAATGCAGCATAATTGAGGGTCATTAGAAAAAGATATTCCCATCTATCTGTGACAAACCGAGATTCCTGATGCGCGGCTTCAACCATTGCTTCCTCCAAAGGTTTATTGGTGAGCCGATTTTGCATCATACATTTGCGAATAGCAAGCTCTCCCCGATTAGTTCATCTTGACCAGTATCACCTCTTGTTTTTTCTTTGAAAAGTCAAACAGAGAAGGTTTTTGCGACCAATTTTTTTTCGTCAAAGAACCGCTTTTTGCATTCGTTATCACCAAAGCGCGAGCCCCTGTACCAAAATTTTGCAACTCGCCTTTTTTGATTTCGGCGTGCAAAGCTGGCATACGCAACACTCCATAACCCAACCATTCAGAAATCATGATGGCTTTATCTTTAGGTTTATAATCGGATTGCCCAGCCTCTATGCCGTCGTGAATGAGCGCGTAACTCAACAGCCCTTGCTTGATTAAACCGCTCTCTAAAGCCACGTCATCAGCTTGCGTGGACGCCAAAATTCGCATCCCTTTGTCATAAGCCAATTGCCCTAAGCCGCGACTGCCCATCGGACCCGGTTTGAAACCTTTGACATCCACCGTCGCCGAAGATTGGCAGGCATCGGCTATCAATACCAACTCGCCAGCGTCTATGTCTCTGAGCCAGAGCGAAAGCTCATCGCTTGAAATGCAGCGGCGCAAAATCTCTGCATCCAATTCTGTCACTTCTTTTGCGCCCGAATCGTATGGGACAAAATAAAAAACGCCTTGCTCGTCGGCTACCCCGTGACCTGCAAAAGAGATGATGATTAAATCTTCAGGTTCGGCGCGGCGAAGCTTCTCGCCGTTGGGAATGCCTCTGAGCAATTCAGGAGCAATGGCTTTGCCTGATAAAAGCTCGAAGACAGTCTTGAGATTATTTTTCGTAGCGCTTTTTTCCGTGACCACACGAGTGTTGCCTTTGACCTGCGAATCTGAAATGAGCGGTACCTGCACGATTTCTCTGTAGGCATCGGTTTTCAGCAGCTGATTGGAGAGAACTTTTTGGATTTGTCGCGCATCGTTGGCAGCAAAGTTCAAGTCGAAATTGCGATTTTCGTAAGCATTTACGCCGAAAGAGAGAATGTATGCGCGACCTTTGACGGTTGGTAAAGGTTTTGGAATTTCAAAAATCTTTCTGTCCGTTTTGCTTTTAATTTTGTCCACATTAAACGCATAAGCGGAAAACTCTACCTGCTTGACATGTGCTTTACGCGGCAGCTTGATGTTTGGGAAAGTCACAGTAGTTTTGCCTGTCTGTAAATCTAGTTTCACTTCCTCGCCGTTTTTCGGGTCATAGCCGACCAACTGTCCGTCACGAAACAACTTGAGGTTGTAGGCGCCGCTTTCAACGAAAACCTTCTTGCCATTGCGCTCGAACTCGCTTGAATTTTTCGCCACCTCTACGGTGACAGCAACGACGTTTGGTTCATCTTTTTGTTGTTCAATCCTGGTGATTTTGACTTTTGGTTGCACGCGATTCAATTCTGCAAGCGTCTTGACGGGCTTGAATTTCTCGCCAGCCAGGAGACGTGCCAGCAAGCGCGGTTCGTAGTATTCGCGCATAAAAATTTCCAGCGGCAGAGCGTTGAGCGCATCGTCAGGCACCAGCCAATACAGTCCTCGAATGGCTTCCAGATTGTTGGTGTCAAACCTGCCATCTTCAGAGACAACTACCCAATCACCGTTGCGAAATGAAACCAGACGACAGAACTCTTTACCGCTCGCAGCGTCCCACAAACGTGTTGTAGAGTCCTGGCTTGCGGTTACGATCCAACGACCGTCCGGCGAAAAAGCAACCGCCGTGATGCCTTGCGAATGTCCTGAAAATTGTTGTACAACTGCCCCGGTTTTTATATCCCAAAGTCGCGCTGTTTTGTCTTCGCTGCCGGTCAGTATGTTTTTTCCGTTCGGCGAAAAGGCAACGAAAATATCGCCCCAGTCAGACGAGATGCCGCCGCCTTTGTGTCCTGTGAACTGGCGAATTTCCGCGCCTGTCGCAACCTCCCAAAGCTTTGCTGATTTGTCCTGGCTTCCGGTTAGCAAAAAAACACCGTCCGGCGAGAAAGCAACTGATGTCACAAAGTTTTCGTGACCGGCAACAGTCCGAAACAGATTGCCTGTTGCCAAATCGAAAAGTTGGACAGCTTTTCCCTGATTTACTGCCAGTAAGCGACTATCTGGCGAAAAAGCGATGCCGAGTCCGACCATATAACCGTTGATTTTTTTCAACTCTTTGCCGGTTTCCACATCCCATAAACGCGCAGTATTATCGCCGCTGCCGGTTGCTAAGAAACGTCCGTCGGGCGAAAAGACAGCCTTGCGCACAAATCCTGTGTGTCCCTCAAATCGGCGTAGCTCTTCTCCTGTTGTCGGATTCCATAAACGAACGCTGACCTCTTTTTGGTAACCCGTGCCGCTTCCGGTCAATGCAAATTGTCCGTCCGGCGAAAATGCGACAGTATTAACCTTTTCCCCATGTCCCAACAATCTCCGCGTTTCGGCTCCCGTTTGCAAATCCCATAAGTGAGCTACATTGGCGTCTGCAAAATTGAAACTGCCGCTTCCGGTCAAGATGGATTGACCGTTGGGCGAAAAAACTGCCGAACTGATTGCCGCAGACAAACCGGAAAAAATCTGCTCTTGTTCGCCTGAACTTGCGTCCCAAAGCCTTGCGGTATTGTCGTAGCTTCCGGTTACCACTTTTTGCCCGTCTGCTGTAAATGCAGCGCCACATACTTGTGAAAGATGCCCTGCAAAACGCCGGACTTCTGTGCCGCTTTCAACATTCCAAAGCCGCGCTGTACCATCATCGCTTCCGGTCAATACCAGTCTGCCATCAGCTGAAAAAGCTACGGAAGAGATATCGCCTTGATGCCCTGCAAAACGCCGCAACGGCTTGCCTGTCGCTGCGTCCCAAAGCTGCGCGCTGCGGTCACGACTGCCTGTCAAAACAAAACGCCCGTCCGGCGAAAATGCAACCGATGTGACCCAGACATTGCCTTCTTTAACTCGACTTGGCAGGGGCGGGAATTTATTATTTGGCAGAGCTTGTTTCGGGGCAGGGAAGCGTTGCAACTCTAAACCCGTTGCCGCATTGAGCAATCGAGAGACATTGTCTCCCGTGCCTAAAAGAACCGTTTTGCCGTCCGGCGAAAAAGCGACTGAACTGACAAAGCCTGTAAAGCGAAGGGGACCGGCGAAGACCCGCAGAAGTTTTGTCGTCTGCACATCCCATAGGTAAGTGTTGGTGTCCCAACAGCCCAGTAAAATCGAACGACCATCGGGCGAAAAAGCTACAGAGGTAATCCCTTTCATGGAGGCTTTGGCGCGAACCGTAAAAAGACCGATCTGCGTGCCTGTTGCTAAATCCCAAAGCCTTGCCGTGCTATCCTGGCTTGCGGTCAACGCCAAACGACTATCAGGTGAAAATGCCACAGCCGTCACATCATCCGTATGACCTGTGAATACTTTTAACTCCGCGCCGGTTGACGCATCCCATAAACGGGCTGTGCGATCAATACTGCCTGTGAGAATGAGTCGTCCATCAGGCGAACAGGCAACCGCTTTGAGAATTTGTGAATGTCCGAGTTGTATAAATAGTTGCGGCTGATTGGTCGAACTCTTCGCGGCTTGATTTTGCGCTGTCTCATTCGACGGAGTTTTTTTTGTAATCAAACCTCTGTCTTGTTGAGCAGGCGCGCTTTTTTTAGTAGTCGTCTGCGCCGCAACCCAAAAACATGGCGCAATGATAATCCCAATGAAAATAGCCAGACAGATTTGCACAGCAAGTGATTTTCTCATGCTCTCATCCTCTCCAATGGATTCGCAAAAACATCTCTGATTGTAGTCAAACATTGGCGGGCAGCAAACCTGAACTTACCCTTACTTGAGTGAAGTGTTGGAATTGCCAGTGTATTGCAACATTCTTTTTGCACCGACGTAAAGAATTCCTGCAATCGCCCCCCCACTCAGACAAATCAGCCAGGTAAGAAAATTTGATGTAAAAAATATACCGGACACCCACAGGGAAACCCCCAACATACTCCCGAAGCCTGCTCCATGAATTAGCTCTTTATTTATATTTCTGTGAAATCTCTCGTCGAGTACCGAAAAAGCAAAATACGAAAATACAGCGCCTGATATTGCGAGTACCCAAAATGTAAGGGAAGTAATCGGGTCAATTCCACGATTATACTGATGACGGAAAGCCAATGCTAACACAACACCAAATGTGAGGGTTAAGACCTTGCCTATGATAGACCCTGTGAAGAGAGGCAAATCCCACGAACATCGAGAACATCCTTGTCCCTTAGGCGGGTGCAAGGGGAGGCGGCGCGCACGCTTTTGCTTTCCGCACCGTGTGCAAAGTGCAGCACGTATCTTCGGGCTGTTATCGAGCTTCAGGCAGTCAAAACAGAAGGCGACATTTGTAGATTTCGTTAGGTATAGAATGCCCTTCTTGTTACAGCCCTTGCATCGCTTCGTCTGATTGATACGGTGACGTCTGGGAACCATAAATGTGGACATGTAATAATCCGTTCACCTGATTTAGATATAACCGCTTAACTACACATTCGCTGGCAGCAAGCCTTTGATGTCGCGCACGACTTTCCCTATTTCAAAAGTGTATGGAGCTTTTTCAAAACCTCATCCATCAGAGATGATGGCAGCTTACAAATAAACTCGGTATTTCTGGCTTTCCAATCAAGACTTTTGGCTTGGTCGGATAAAACCGCGCCGCTTACTTTTAAGCCTTTTGGAATAATGACCTCGAATGGATAGCCTTTAATTTGGTTGGTAATCGGGCAAACGATTGCAAGCCCGACTTTGCCGTTATAAGCAGATGGCGAAATTACCAGAGCGGGTCTTCTGCCAGCTTGCTCATGTCCTGCCTGTGGGTTGAGCATAATCCACACAGCGTCACCGCGCTCTGGAATATAAACTTTCGCTGTCATAACAATTCTTTGCCGACCGTTTTGCCGAAATCATTTTCTTGGTGAATGTTTTGCTCATTCACCCCTTCGAGCAATTGCTCAAGAGTATATTCTGGTTTGGCAACGGGTTTAACCAGTATGTTTCCGTCAACCAGGGATAGGTTGACAACGGAACCTTGCTCAAGCTTTGATTTTGATGCAAAAGATTTAGGAATTTTTAAAGCTAAACCATCGCCTGATTTTTCAACCTTGACTCGCATAATTACCTCCAATTCTTTCTACACATTCGCTGGCAGCAAGCCTTTGATGTCGCGCACGACTTTCGCCACTTCTTCCTGGTCGCCTAGAGCCATCATGAAAAATTTGTAGCCGTTGTGGAAACAGATCAAGCCGTTGCCGAACATCCAGATGCTCGAAAGCATAGGGTTGCCGCCGAGAACCAAACTGATCGGCACGCCTGTCACTGCCGCGCCCGTGAAGGCTTCGTAAATAAGTCCCGCACCTGCCGCAACAGAGAACGCTCCGAGAAGCGGCGCGCCTACGTACTTCGCCAGATTGCGCTCGAATGTTACGCGCTCGGTTTCGGCTTCCGTGAGCTTGCCGTCTTTCAACAGGGCTTCTTGATTTCTTAAATAGACTTCGTATTTTTCAGAGAGTTTTCTGAGACCGTAAGGAACGATTGCCGAATGAAAAAGCCAGTTTCCTGCGCCGCCTGCGCCCAGCAAAGCGACATCAAGCGAAGAGAATGCCGCGCCTGCGCGTGTGCCTGCGACGAATGCCAGAGAGACCACAGCGGTCTTGCCGGGATTTTCTTTGACCCATTTTTTGGCGCTGGCAACGGCGCTTAAAACGGAAGCCGGAAGGCGAGCCGCAGAGACTCCTGTATGTGCAGCGTCGCTGGCGTTTTCATAAAACTTTTTTGCGCTACCGAACAAATCGCCGGTTCTCGATTTCGCGTCACCTACAAACTCATCGGCTTTTTTTTTCGCATCGCCATAAAATTCGCTGGCTTTTTCTTTTACTTCTCCAGCTTTTTCTTTCGCGCCCGATTGCGTAGCCACATCATCAGCGGCATTGACTACGCTTTTGGCGACATCGCTGGCTGCATCGTAGCTTTGTTTTGCCGCCTCAGTAACGGTTTCGCTGATATTGTGTTCGCGATCTATGCGCGAAACCTCTTCGCGGGTTTTGTCCAACGTCGAAGTCGCTACGTCCGCGCCTTTGCGCAAAGCGTCTGTTGCGACGCGCGCCCCTTGATTGAGTTTATCGGTGATCTCGAATTTCTTGTCAAAATCTTTCGCGGCTTCCGTAGCCTGTCGCGCCGCATCCGCTGCTCGTCTTCTTAATTCATCAAACTTGCTAGGCATTTTGAAAACTCCTTACTGAAAATCTTAATCCGATAACTACCATTTTAGCTATCAAATGATTGATACGCGATTAGCGAAGCGTCTGTTCGTCAAACCAAGAAGTTGTCAAACTTTAAGGAAAAATCTCGCAAGCTGTGCGGATCGTGTTGCAATGCGCTTCGACTGTATCATCAACATGATTTGCATAACCGCCGCCGAGCGTGATGACGCAAGGCAGAGAGCGTGCCTGACACGCTTTGAAGACCATGGCATCGCGGCGAATCAAGCCTTCTGCCGTGAGCGCGAGTCTCCCCAAGCGGTCCTTGTGCAAAGGGTCAACACCCGCTTGATAAAAAACGATGTCCGGGCGAAACCGCTCAAGCACAGGCGCTAGATTCTCTTCCAATAAATATAAATACTCGTCGTCTTGGGTGCCATCGGCGAAAGCTACATCAATCGTGCTTTGCTGTTTGATGAGCGGATAATTTTTTTCGCCGTGTAAAGAGAGCGTGAAGACTTCCGGCTCGTCCGCGAAAATCGCCGCCGTGCCGTTGCCTTGATGAACGTCGCAATCTATGACCGCAGCGCGATGAATTGCGCCTTCTGTGCGCAGCAAATTGATGGCTATTGCGATGTCATTGAAGACACAGAAGCCTTCGCCGTGATCTGCGAAGGCGTGATGAGTGCCGCCGCCCAGATTGGCGCTCGCGCCTTCTTTGAGCGCTATGCGAGCGGCAGCCATCGTGCCGGCTACTGAAAACCGCGAGCGACGCACAAGGGACTGAGACCAGGGCAGACCCAGACGGCGAATTTCGCGGGCTGTTAATTGACCCTCAACAAATCTGTCGTGATAATCCGCCGTGTGGACTAACAAGATTTCATCACGACTGGCAAGCGCTGGCTCTGAGATGTTTTTTTCAGCAAGCGTTCCTTCATTGACTAAACGCTGACGGATTTTCGCGTACTTGATGATTGGGAATTTGTGATCGTCAGGCAGTTCGATTACATATTGATTAGAGTGGAATGCTTGCATCTTTTCTTTTAAGGACTGAGGACTGAGGACTGAGTGTAGAAAAGTATGAAGGCGGAACGATGAAGTAATTGTTGCACTCTCTTATTTATCATTCATCGTTTTGTGATTCACTCAGTCCTCAGTCCTCAGTCCTCAGTCCTAATCAATTGGTTCATCTTGAATTGGAATTGGCTTGCGGTTTTCATCAATCGCTACGTACACGACTTCGGCTTCGGTTACGCGAGCGCGCTCGTTTGGATGCCGCACACGTTCTGCTTCAACGATAACTTTCACAGTGATTGACGTGCGACCGATTCTCACGAGGCTCGTATAACAACTGACGATGTCGCCGACGAAGACTGGGGCGACGAAAACGACTTCGTGCATGGCTTTGGTGACAATTTTTTTCGGCGTGTGTTTACGGACTTCGATAGCCGCAGCGATGTCTATGTGGCTGAGGATGACGCCACCGAAAATGGTTCCATGCGCGTTGGTGTCTTTTGGCATCAGCACAACGCGAATTGCCGGGTCGGTGAAAGGTTCTGTCAATTCTGGTGTTTCATTCATTGCGCAAAGAGCCTAGCCCCTTTGCCGAGTGAGTGTCAATTCAAGGAGCAATGTGATAATTTCATCGCGTATGAAAGATCGAGTTGAAGCGAAAGAAAAGGTCGCGGCCGGCGGGGTTGTCCTTGATGAGGAAGGGCGCGTACTGATTGTCCATCGCAGACGTTATGATGATTGGTCTTTTCCGAAGGGCGGAGTGGATGAAGGTGAAACCTTCGAACAAGCAGCGCTCAGGGAGGTGAAAGAAGAAGCGGGACCGGAATGCGAAATCATTCGTCAACTTTCAACCTCACGCTATTTTTTCACGACGCGCAAAGGCGAAACAAAACCAAAAGTAGTCTATTACTACTTGATGAAGATTACCGGCGGACGTTTGTTTGCCGATGGCTTAGAGACTGACGAAGCCATTTGGTGCAGCGTCGAAGAAGCCGCAAACCGATTGAGTTATCAAGGAGACATAGACCTTTTGTGTGAAATTGATTAAGGCGCGAAATATTTTATCAACTGCAAAAACGTAAAGCAGGCAAAACATTTCCTGTTTCTCTTTACGCACTTTGCGTCTTTGCGATTCATTGTTTTTAAGTCAGACCGGCTATTGATAGATGCGATAGAATGAAAACGATTCGGATTTTTCAAATTGGAGAAAACCATGGCTGATAGAAAACCTATGATTACGCTGCTCACCGATTTCGGCAACACGGATTATTTTGTCCCTGCTGTGAAAGGCGCAATTTATTCCATCAACAGGGATGTTGATATCGTTGACATCACGCATGACATATCGCCGCATGATGTCTTTTCGGCAGCCTTCAATTTGATGTGCTGCTACAAAGATTTTCCGAAATGGACGATTCACCTTGCAATCGTTGACCCAGGCGTAGGCTCTAGCCGCAGACCCATTTTTGTGATGACGGACGATTATTATTTCATAGGGCCTGATAACGGAATCTTCACCTATATCTATCAAAGCGAGCACATCAATCGCGTCGTTCATTTGAAAGAGCAACACTATTTCCACTCCCCTGTATCCAGCACTTTTCACGGGCGCGATGTCTTTGCGCCCATAGCAGGTTATGTCGCCAAGCAAGTGGATTGGTCAAAGATGGGCGATGAAATAACCGATTATGTAAAATTCAATACTCCAGTTCCAGCGATGGTTTCCGATAAACAGATACGAGGCCACGTCATCCATGTGGATCGCTTTGGCAACATTATCACTAACCTTACGGCGAATGAACTACCGTATGAAAAAGTGATTGCAGGGCTTCGCGTTCGCATAGGCAAACACGAAGCTACGCGCTTGCTCAACAATTTTTCAGAAGCGGGGACTAACGAGCTGTTCGCGTATTTCGGCAGCGCAGGATTTTTGGAATTAGCTGTGCCGCGCCAGAACGCCGCTCGCCTGACAGAGGCGCGACGCGGCATTGAAGTTGAAGTGGTGATTGCTTGACATTGAAAATAGGACTTACACAAGAAATGTACAGTAGAGTGTCTAGTCTGCTGCGGTCTTGGCTCACAAGTTGGTTGGTGATCTCCAAAATTTGCATTGAGCAGATTAGCCGCAGGTTGGATAACCTACGGTACCTCTAATACAAAAAGAGCGGATGGAATGTAAAGTTCCATCCGCTCTCGCTGTTTACGTATGCGCTAATTGGATTACCATCTGCGACCACCGGAGTATTGACGATAACTTTCCTGGTAGCCTCTGTAGAATCCCTCGCGATATGCCTGATTGCTATCGCGAAAACTGCTGTGGCGGCTTGGGTTGAACGAGTCACGGTCGCGGGCATCATCGCCCCCTTCCTTTAACCCATTGCGGTAGCCTCTCTGTAATTCGCTGTTGTAGCCATTCCCACCATAACGACTGGAATTACCATAACTGCCATAACCGCCATTATTGCCATAACCATAATTGTTATTTCGTGATTGCTGTTGTCTGCGCCATTCATACTGGCGTCGTGCTTCTTCTCGACGACGGGCTTCTTCTCTGGCGCGTTCAATCTGCTGACGACGATACCAATCGCGGTCACGGTTGTCATAGCGATTATTATCGCGGTCACGGTAGCCATCATTGTTTCGATCCCGCCATTGAGCCTGCGCTGTGGTTTGTAGAAACATGCCGCTGCCTAGCAGGAATGCCAGTGCAAGGGTCGCCCCCACAACACCTTTTTTCAATTGCTGTAACTTCATATTCACCTATCCTTTCGTTTGAAAGTATCTTTTTATTTTCAAACACCCCTCGTTTTGTAAGATTACCAAACTACTATCAAAGGTGGTCTGTAGGATAAATTTTTTTTGCGCTTCCACTTGTGTGCAAATTGTCAGGCGATGGTTCGTATTGCTGCATAGTCTATGTGAAAACAAAGCGGCTTCACTTCGTTTTCACATCATAACAAGTCAATGTCCCTTGATTGCGAATGTAGAGTTTGCCGCCGCAGACTACCGGGTGCGCCCAACTAGGCCAACCTTGATCTGCAACTGGAAAGCGTCCTTTTTCAACATAGCCGTTGGGCGAGGCCTCGGCTAGACCGACGACATTGTTTTCGCCAAACAAATAGAGATTGCCATCCGCGTAAGTCAAAGAGCCTTTGCCGACGCTACGGTCTTTCCACATTACCTTGCCTGTAGCAAATTCCATACAAGTCAAAATTGCATTTGAGAAGCCGTAAAGATAGCCGTTCAACAACACTACGCCGCCGTGATGATTCATCATCTCACGGCTGAAATAGGTTTCTACGGCTTTGACTTCACCTTTCTCGGCTTTTAAATCGAGCAGAGCGCAACCTGTCCCGTACGCTGATGTGTAAAAAACTTTGTTGTCGTAAAAAATCGGCGTGGCGCAATTGGCTGTGCGGTTGGCGGCGCTTTCATTTCGCCACATCAATTTTCCGTCCGAGGCGCGAAGACCTACGCCCGCACTTGCGGTAAAGCCTATGATGGTTTTCACGCCTTGCACATCGGCGACAACGCAAGAGGAATAACCTGCCGGGTCGCTCAGTCCTTTGCTTGTCCAAACGGTTTTACCGGTCAGCTTGTCGAGCGCAACGATTGAAGCATCGTTGCCACCAGGCGTGACGATTAAATTGTTGCCGTCAACAAGAGGCGATTCGCTGATATTCCAGCGCGGATTTTCGCCTTTGAAATCCTGGAGAATATTTTTTTTCCAAATGACAGAACCGTCTTTGATTTTTAAACAGGCGAGATCGCCATTTTCAGTGAGCGCATAGATTCTGTCGCCGTCAATCGTCGGAGTACTACGCGGACCGCCGCCTCTGTCCTGGTCTAAGGCTTGCCCCAAGGCGGTCGCCCAGATCGTTTTGCCATCGGCGCGATTCAAACAAAAGACTGTACTGTTTTTACTCTTCACGCCTTGCACAAAAACCTGTTCGCCTTTGATTGCCAACGAACCGTAGCCTTCGCCGATTCCCGAAATTGACCAGACAGTAGCGGGCCCTTTTGGTGCCCAGGCTTTCAACAGCCCTGTCTCTTTCGAGATGCTGTTGCGGTCAACTCCATGCCACTGCGGCCAGTCCGCCACGCTCGGCGCAACGCTGGCGTTGACATTGGAAAATAAGATCGAGAACAAAACTAAAAATGCGAATAAACGCTTCATGGTGATTTCCTCCAGATAAGTATCAATGTAGGCTGAGTGGTCCAAATAACTCTACACTATCAAAACGCTGGCGTAAAAATGTTAATTGAAAATTTCACTTTTTGACCAGACAATAGCCTTCCTGCTGGTTACTTGAAATAAATATTACACGTGAGAATTTTTGCCAGGTCGAATCGTTGACATGACCTTGTCCGTCACCTATCCTTGAATATCTGAGTAAAATTCACTAAGCGAACAATCAACACGGAAAGGAACCTAAACGATGTCGAATGAAGCCAATGCTGTGAAAGCGGGACTGGAAGGGGCTGTTGCCGCGTCGTCTTCGATCAGCTACATTGATGGCAATATAGGCAAGCTAATTTATTGTGGTTATAACATTCACGACCTGGCGCAACATTCTACTTTTGAAGAAGTCATTTATCTGCTCTGGAATTCCAGACTTCCTACACAACCCGAACTGGACGAACTCAAAGCACAATTAAATAAAGAGAGTGGAATTCTACCTGAAATCCAACAAGTGATTCGCTCCTTGCCCGAAGGCGTGAATCCTATGGATATGCTGCGCACCGTTGTTTCGGCTCTTTCGCTCTATGACCCGGACGGGCAGGATATGTCACGCGAAGCCAATGTTCGCAAAGCGATTCGTTTGACGGCGAAGTTCCCAACCCTCGTGGCTGCGTTTCAACGTATACGCAGTGGCTTAGAACCGATTGAACCGCGCGGTGATTTATCTATCGCCGGAAATTTCCTTTACACATTGCGCGGCGAAGTCCCTGATGAAGTAGCCACTCGAACCATAGATGTTGCGCTGGTGCTTCACGCAGACCACGAATTGAACGCTTCGACATTTGCGGCTCGCGTCACCGCCGCTACTTTATCAGATATATATTCGTCGGTCGTTTCAGCCATAGGGGCGCTCAAAGGACCGCTTCACGGTGGAGCCAACGAAGGGGTTATCAAGAATCTACTTGAAATCGGCAGCGTTGATAAAGTTGAAGCCTGGACGCTTGAGCAGTTTGCGAAAAAGAATAAGATTATGGGATTCGGGCATCGCGTTTACCACACGGAAGACCCACGCGCCACGCACTTGCGCGAGATGTCGCGTCAGTTGGGTGAGCGTACCGGCGAAACGAAATATTACGAGATGTCGCGCAAGATGGAAGAAGTTGTGAATCGCGAAAAAGGGCTCAATGCGAATGTGGATTTCTATTCGGCTTCAACCTATTTTGCCCTGGGAATCCCGACCGATTTGTTCACGCCGTTATTTGCTTGCAGCCGTATCTCAGGCTGGACGGCGCACATTCTTGAGCAATATGCGAACAATCGTTTGATCAGACCTCGCGCTGAATACATAGGCTCTATGGATGTGAAATATACGCCAATTCAAGAGCGCGGATAAATTGATTTTTGATTCTCTCGGAAAATATAGTTCTTGCTACACAGAAACTTCAGTACATTGGAAATTAAATATTTTGAGGTTTAGAAAATTGAAAGAACTCGAGTAGGGGCAGCCCTCGTGGCTGCCCGGATTTTGCGAAGCAAAATGATGGTTCATCGCCTGCGGCGATCCGGGCAGGGACAAGCCCAGCCC